>JAISZB010000155.1 GCA_031269465.1 Clostridiales bacterium
GAGGAGAAAATATTCGATAAACTATAAGCCTGCATTTTGAATGTTCCAAAAGCGGTATATTTAATTATATAAAAATCTATATTATTATATCATTTTCCTTGAATCCAATAATTATTACAATTAGCTATTGTTTGTTAATTATATTCATAAATATAATTCATTGTTCAGAATGTACATACGAATTAATTTTAATAAAATTGAAATCAAGGTAGCTTGGGCTTTTATATTCTAAATAGCTAATAAGCATTTAACTTTCTGCAAATTGCAATATCAAATGCAACAGATGCCATAGGAATTTTTTTCCTTTCCCCAAATGGAAGACGTAGGAGCAGGGGCCACCAGACCCCAAGACCGCCGAAGCCGCAGGCGAGGCGGTCTTGGGGTCTGGTGGCGGCGAAGGCGCCGCTCCGCCCCTTGCGCAGTGCCGCCCCTTGCGCTGTTTTGAGGATCTCTATCTCAAACATTTCCGCAGGAGTCTTGTATCCTAGAATTTTCCTGGGAAGGCTGGGCTTTCGGCTGAAGAATCGCTTGATTTGGCTCTAGAAGCAAACTTTCCTGATCTGATCCGCATTCTCCGCTTTATAGCCGGAATTCAGGAGGAATGTCGAATATTGGGCCGGACAAATGCCATCCGACATTGTCTAAATATAAACTTAGACAGGCAAATAATGAAAAAAGAGCTGAATGCATCAAAAGAATCTTCTTTAGAACACTAATTCGAAATCATTTTGGCATCTGCTGAGCTTATGTTAAGGGCGTTAAACTGTCCTGCTCGCGCGGAGGCGGCGGACAGTATCATTTCAAACAATTTATATGACATTTATATCGCTTTTTTGTGCATTTTGAATTCGAAATTTCTTCATGTGGAGAGCCTGGTTATTTGGTGAATGCCGTCACTTGAGTTATGCAATCTTTTTCGACCGCCTGATGGGGGTCTGTTTTGTTATGCCTGTTTTTAAGGTGATGAGCAATCAAATAGTTTCAAACTTAACCCTCCGATATCATTTTGTGGATTTTTACAACCTTACAGGTATATTAGATAGAATATCGTTACCCCTCTGTATCTAATAAGTTTTCGCCAGCTCCTCCATTGAGCAACTTGCGTCTTTCCATCCGCTCGCGGGTTTCTGCCAGTAACGAATGAATCTTTTGCTCAAACTCCGCTTTCGGAGGCAATGCTGTCCAATATTGCGCGACCAATATGCCGGACTTGTCCATTTCAAGCAGTTCTATCTGCTCTCGGTTTCCCTCGGCACAGAGTATCAAGCCGATTGGTTCATTTTCGCCCTCTTGCCGCTCATAACGGTTCAACCATTTTAGATATAATTCCATTTGCCCCTTAAAATCAGCTTGGAAGCGACCTTGCTTCAATTCAATTGCCACAAGTCTTTTCAAATTCCTGTTGTAGAAGAGAAGGTCGAGATGAAAATCTATCCCGTCAATTATCACACGCTTTTGACGAGCGACAAAAGCAAAGCCTTTCCCAAATTCGAGAATAAATTTTTCCAGTTCTCGTAAAACCGCCGCTTCTAAATCAGCTTCAAGATACTCGTCACTCAATCCCATATAGTCGAAAAGATAAGGGTCTTTGAACGTGTCAAGCGGCAGAGTATCGGGACTACTTATCTGCGTATTGGCTATTTCCTTCCGTTCAAATGCTTTTCGTGAAATCATCTGTCGAAGCTGATGAACGCCAAAATGCCGTTCTGCGGTGTCATTAGCGTAATAAAGTCGTGCCTCGCTTGTTTTAAGTGGTAAAAGTTCTATAAAATGCGACCAGCTCAATTGTGTCGACAGCGTCGACACAATCTCCGCGTCGGGGAACTCATCAGCAAATTGCATCATTCTTCGTAAATTTCGAAGTTCATAACTTCTTCCATATTTTTCTTTTAATTGTGTCGATAGCGTCGACACAATTTGTTTCCCATACTCGGCTCGCTTATTCTGAAGGACGACCTCGTTCACACGCTTGCCGACACGCCAATACGTAAGTATGGCTGTGCTATTCACTTGTGCCGCTACCTTGCGCCGTCCCTGCTCTATCATTTCTGATATTTCCGCAAACAAGGATTGTTCGAGATTCATCAGTTCCATTCGGCGTGTCCTCTCCTAATTTTGATTTTCAGGTTGCTTGTCCTCAACAACTTCCATTATTTCATCTGTTCCACAATCAAGTGCATTACATATTTTCAAAATAACATCTGTTGTAATATTCTCTCCCTTGCCCATCTTGGCAATTGAGGTTGTACTGATGACCGATGTGTGTTTCAAATCAGTTTTGCTCATGCCTTTATCAATTAATAGCTTCCAAAGTCTGTTATAGCGTATTCTTTTATTCATACTCATTGCCAATCACTTTTCATATTCATTCCGGTGCGGTCAGCGTTTTTGCACTTGTGTTGCATTAACCATATATTTAATCTATCTCTACTGAGACAGGCTGAACACAAATTTTTGTTGAGGTTGATGACAAAATATGCTTATCTCAGCGACAATTTATTAATTATATCACGTCCTTTTGAATATGTCAAGCTAATATTTGAGGATTCAAATAATATGTTTGCAAGTATATTTGATCTAAAAAGCTGAGAGGGGTGTAAATCAAGATCTCTCAGCTTTTTTGTGTCTTTTTTGTAAAAATTTTTAACACACCTTGACAGCATGCTCTCGAGGGGCTTATCTTCTATGGGAGCGTGATACTTCCCTTTGTCGATAAATTCCGGGTCTATAAACTTTAGCGGGTACTGCCCTGCGTTCATTGACTCAAGCGCTGATTTTACAAGGTTCTTACATGTGCATTCTTACTTTTCGCCCAACTAGGTTTAAAGGCCTTAAATTCCCTGAAAATACTATGCTGTTCAGGGAAGCCCTCACAGAAGAAGACGCTTGAAGCATTTGAAAAGCATCGGCTGAGTTGCTGGAAATAGTGGAGCATGTGATAAATTTAGGATTCCAAAATCCCGAATTGCTAAGATATAGAGATTTCTATGGCTCATACTGAATTTTAGATTTGCAACATCAACATTATGCACAGAGGGATATCGGATAAAAGCTGTGATAACCAGCGCAACGTCGTCTTCCCGCTGAAGCGCTTCTCAAATTTCCTCATGATTTCATCGAAGGATTCAGCCATTGCAGTTTGAGCGGATTGACGCTTAGTTCACCTCCTTTGTGTATGCAAATCAGAATGTTCGGCTGTATTTTAAGGGATTGTTTTGGAGGTTGACTATCCACTTGCAAGTATAATCAACATTTAAAACAGGCAGTCTTATCAGTAGACTTAAATCTAGGCGTCCTTTATTCCAAAGAATTAAAAAACTGCACATAATTGTCTAGAAAAAAGTTTAATACATAAGCTTTTTTTTGATATGCTTGCCAATATTAAAAAAATGCACAAATAAGCCCCTTTGTTTTTAAGCAATTTTTACAAACTGATGTATAGAATTAATCTCAAGAAAGTAATAGAATAATCTTATCAGCAAGGGCAGGCTGGCAAGCAGATAGCTTTTAAGGCTTTAAAGCTTTAAGGTTTGACCCGCTGAAAAGAGGCGGCAGCCTGTCAAAAGGCGCGCTTTAATGATCTTTTCCACCCACAAAGAAGTGGTATAGCGCTATGCGCTTATGCTGCCTCTTTTTTTTATCTTGAAAATGCGCGCCTGCGAAGGCGTGGAAAGTCGCGGGCGGCTAGGGAAGAAATCCGCTCAAAGCCGGGCGCAAGGGAGGCTATTTTATGAGGCAAGTAGCAATCTATGGCAAAGGCGGGATAGGCAAGTCTACGACAACCCAGAATCTGACTGCGGGCTTGGGTGAAATGGGAAAGAAGATAATGATAGTAGGCTGCGATCCCAAAGCCGACTCAACACGTCTGATTCTGGGAGGCTTGGCGCAAAAGACCGTTCTTGACACGCTTCGGGAGGAAGGCGATGACATCGATCTGGAACAGGTCGTTAAAACTGGCTATGCCGGCATAAAAGGCGTGGAATCAGGAGGCCCTGAACCGGGAGTAGGCTGCGCGGGACGCGGAATCATTACATCCATAAACCTCCTGGAGCGTTTGGGAGCTTACGAGGAAGACCTGGACTACGTATTCTACGATGTGCTGGGTGATGTCGTTTGCGGAGGATTCGCGATGCCAATACGCGAAGGCAAGGCTCAGGAGATTTACATCGTATGCTCCGGAGAGATGATGGCGCTGTACGCCGCCAACAACATATCAAAGGGCATATCGAAGTACGCCAACTCAGGCGGCGTGCGCTTGGGGGGCCTGATCTGCAACTCAAGGAAAGTGGATGGCGAAGCTGAATTGGTTCAGGCTGTAGCGAAGCAGATAGGGACTCAGATGATACATTTCGTCCCTCGTGACAATGCGGTGCAAAAAGCTGAAATCAACAAGAAGACTGTAATAGACTATAGCCCCTCGGAGGCTCAGGCGGAGGAGTACAGGCAACTGGCGAGAAAAATAGATGGAAACGACATGTTCGTAATACCTAAGCCCATGAATATTGAAAGGCTTGAGGAGATACTGATGGAGCATGGAATTATGGATTGATTTACGGATAAGCTTATGAGAGAAATTTTGGGATATTTGCGTTTCTTAAGTTCCGATTTAGCTTGACTGTATAGCGAGATGATAAAGCTCCAAAATAGGTGCATTTCGCTAAATCTTCAGGAGGTAATGTTCATGCTGTTGGTTAGGGCAATCATCCGGCCGGAGAAAACAGGGGCCGTATTGGCGGAAATCGCCTCAGCGGGATTTCCCGCTGTCACTAAGATGGATGTGTATGGGCGCGGCAAGCAGAAAGGGATTATGGTGGGAGAGATCCACTACGATGAAATCCCGAAAGAGATGCTTCTTGTGGTTGTGGCGGATGAGGATAAGGATGATCTTGTCAAAATCATCATGCGCGTAGCAAGGACAGGAAATGGATCATATGGCGACGGACGCATATTCGTATCTCCGGTGGAGTCCGCCTACACTGTATCAAATGGAAAACAGGGTCTGTGAGGTGCGCATATGAAGGAAATCATGTCTTTTATCCGGACGAATAAAGTGAACGCGACAAAGGCTGCTCTGGCAGAAGGCGGGTTCCCCGCCTTTACATGCCGCAAATGCCTGGGCAGGGGCAAAAAAAGCATCGATCTGGAGCTTCTTGACACTGTTCTCGCTGCGGGCGAATTGCCGCTTAATGATATAGGAAGCCATCTCACAGAAGCGACTAGACTTATTTCAAAGCGCTTTTTCACTTTGATCGTGGAGGATGAGGATGCCGACAAGGCTGTTAAAATCATAATTGAAGCGAATCAAACCGGAAATCCGGGAGATGGAAAGATATTCATCCTTCCCATATTGGAGAGCTATTCAGTCAGAAGCGGCAAGTCTAGCGCGCATGCGAATTAAGGGAGGGCTTGAGATGCCAGTAAAACGGGATAATCTCCTTGAAAAATACTCCGCGAAGCTATATAAAAATCGCAAGGAACACATCGTGCAGCTTGATGGCGAGGATGCAAAGATAGCCGCAAACACAAGGGCTGTGCCCGGGGTGATGACTGCGAGAGGCTGTTGCTACGCGGGCTGCAAAGGCGTTGTCGTGGGTCCTCTCAAGGATGTATGCGTTATAACCCACGGTCCGATAGGATGCAGCTTCTACAGCTGGGGAACCAGAAGAAACAAGGCCAGAGTCGAGGAGGGGGAGCAGAATTTCACTTCGTACTGCTTCTCTACAGACATGCAGGAGTCGGATATAGTCTTCGGCGGAGAAAAAAAGCTGGAAAAGGCCATCGACGAGGCAGTCGCCCTATTCCACCCGAAATGCGTAATGATCTGCTCCACCTGTCCCATAGGCTTAATAGGAGACGATGTTCAAGCCGTTGCAAAGAGAGCCGAGAAAAAGCACGGCATTAAGGCGATTGGGTTCTCATGCGAAGGATACAAGGGCGTCTCGCAGTCGGCAGGCCACCATATAGCCAACAACGGGCTTATGAGGGAGATTATAGGAACAGGCGATAGAGCGCCTGAGAATATTTTCAGTGTCAATATTCTGGGGGAGTACAACATAGGCGGAGACGGATGGGAAGAGGAGAGGCTCCTTAAAAGATGCGGCATAGAGGTCGTTTCCATCTTTACGGGCGACGGGTCGTATGAGAGCCTGCAAAACGCTCATCTTGCAAAGCTTAATATTGTCATGTGCCACAGAAGCATCAACTACATCGCGGAGATGATAAAGGAAAAATACGGGATTGATTGGATCAAGGTGAATTTCATAGGCGTCAAGGCTACGATAAGATCTCTTAGGGAAATCGCGAAATACTTTGGGGATCCCGCACTCGTCGAAAGGGTCGAGGAGGTGATAGCGGATGAGCTGTCCCTGATTGAGGACGAAATGGAGAGCATTAGGTTGAAGCTGGCGGGAAAAACCGCCGGGATATTTTCAGGAGGCTCCAGATCTCACCATTATCAGATGCTTCTTGCGGATCTCGGGATGGAGACTGTCATAGCAGGATACGAGTTTGCCCATAGGGACGACTATGAAGGCAGGGAAGTCATACCTTTCATTAAGGAGGATGCTGACAACAGAAATATTGAGGTGCTGCGCATCCAAAAGGATGAGGGCATGTACAGGAAATTCCACTCTCCTGAGAAAATGGAGGTTTTAAAAGATGAAATAGAGCTAGACAGGTACGGGGGAATGATGAGGGACATGGATGCGGGAGACATTGTGGTGGACGACTACAACCATTTTGAGACCGATGAACTCATAAAAGGCGTGAAGCCCGATATCTTCTTCTCTGGCATAAAGGATAAGCATTCAATACAAAAAGCGGGCGTCGTTTCAAGGCAGATGCACTCGTATGACTATTCAGGTCCTTATGCGGGCTTTAACGGCGCTGTCATCTTCGGGCGCGATGTTGCCATGGCGCTTTGCACCAATGCATGGACTCTGGTAAAGCCGCCTTGGCACGATGAGCCGATGCTTGTGGGAGAACTGACGGGAGGAGAAAGCCATGCTTGATCTTACTCCGAAGGAAATCGTAAACAGAGAGGCGCTTCGCGTCAACCCATGCAAAACCTGCCAGCCGGTAGGCGCCATGTACGCAGCGCTGGGCGTCAGAAAATGCATGCCGCACAGCCATGGATCGCAGGGATGCTGCTCTTATCACAGAACAGTCATAAGCAGGCACTTCAAGGAGCCTGCGATAGCTTCGTCCAGCTCCTTTACAGAAGGCGCTTCGGTTTTCGGAGGAAGGAGCAATCTCACAACCGCCGCCAGAAATATTTTCGACATTTACGATCCAGACATCATAGCCGTCCACACTACATGCCTTTCAGAGACTATAGGCGACGATATGGGCTCGTATATAAGCGACTTGAAGATTCCAGAAGGCAAGCATGTTGTTCACTGCAATACCCCAAGCTATGCCGGAAGCCATATAACCGGGTATTTTAACATGATGAAGGGGTTTATGAACTACCTGACTGAAAAGACTGGGATTCCCAACGGAAAAACAGCAATATTCCCCGGCTGGGCGAATCCAGGGGACATCCGCCATCTGAAGAAGCTGTGCGAAGCAATGAAAGTCCGCACTGTCATGTTTCCGGATCAAAGCGGAATCATGGACGCTCCGATGACCGGAAAGTATGAACTATACCCGCCGGGCGGCACTACAATTTCAGAGATCCGCTCACTTGGAGATTGCCGCAGGGTTATAGCCCTCGGTGAATTCACATCGCTTGAGCCGGCTGAGCATTTGGAAAAGAAATGGAAAGTGCCCTTTGACATCCTTCCGGCGCCTATAGGAGTGGATTTCACTGACAGATTCATCATGGCTCTTCGCAGGATTTCAAAGATTGAAGTTCCTTATGACATCGAAGAGAGGCGCGGCCAGCTCGTTGATTTGATGCTTGATTCCAGCCAGTATACCTTCAAGAAAAAAGTCGCGGTCTTTGGAGATCCAGACACGGTTTTAGGGCTGACTAGCCTGTGCCTGGAGCTTGGAATGCTGCCTAAGTATGTAATAACCGGAACTCCAAAAGAGGACTTTGCCAAAAGGGCGAGGGATCTTTTCGAAAAATACGGCGCGCAGGACTGCCTGGCAAAGGCCAACGCCGACTTGTTTGAACTCCATCAGCGGATAAAAAATGATAGAGTTGACCTTCTGATTGGCACCAGCTACGGCAAGCAGATTGCCAAAGCCGAAGACATCCCATTCATACGGGCGGGATTTCCGGTTCTAGATCGCTATGGAGGCCCGCTTCTTCCCATTGTGGGGTATACCGGCGGGATAAGGCTTGCGGAGAAGATAACTGAAGCCTTGATGGATCGCCAGGACAGAGACTGCAAAGATGAAGACTTGGAGGCGGTTATGTAGGATTTTCCATGCCGCCGAGTTGAAGCCTTTGAAAATCGGGATAAAATGAGGTGTGATATGGCCGCGAGCATTTTGGAGGAAAGGAAAAGCTCAATTATTCTCTCGGGAGCCAAAAAAGGCGTTTCCTGCGAAAAGGAAAGCGTCTCGGGCTCCGTAAGCCAGCGCGCCTGCGTTTTCTGCGGCGCCAGGGTCGTGCTGAACCCGATAACGGATGCCTGCCACATAGTTCACGGGCCAATCGGCTGCGCCAGCTACACCTGGGACATCAGAGGAAGCCTGACTAGCGGCGGGGAGGCATACAGGAACAGCTACTCCACAGACTTGAGGGAGACTGACATAGTATTCGGCGGGGAAAAGAAACTTAAAGCCGCGATAGACGAGCTGATGGAGTCAGAGCAGAAGCCTCCCAAGCTTATATTCGTATACGCCACTTGCATAGTCGGGGTGATAGGCGACGACGTCGAGGCAGTTTGCCGCGAATCGCAGAAAAAGTGGGGCATACGGGTAATTCCCGTAAAAGCCCCGGGCTTTTCGGGAACAAAGTCTCAAGGGTACAAATTGGCTTGCGACGCCATCATGGACTATATATCTCCCTTTGCCAGACAGCCAGCAAGCTTCGGGATAAACATACTCGGGGACTATAATCTGGCAGGAGAGATGTGGATAGTAAAGGGCTATTTTGAAAAGATAGGAATACCTGTAATCTCAACTATAACTGGAGACGCATCTTCCGAAAGCCTTATAAAGGCGCCCAGCGCTTCGCTGAATGTCGTGCAGTGCGCGGGCTCCGCCTCCTATCTGGCGCAGCGCATGGAGGCTGAAATGGGCGTGCCTTGGCTTAAAGCCAGCTTCTATGGTGCGCAAGACATTTCTTCATCGATTGTAAGGGTTGCCGATGCGCTCAAAGATGCTGCGATTTGTGAAAAAGCCCGGGCATTTACCGCGTATGAGTCTGAAAGGGCGAGAAGCGTAATAGATAAATACAAGCCGAGGTTTGAAGGCAAAAAAGCCGCGATATTCGTTGGCGGAGGATTCAAAGCCATTTCCCTTATAAGGCAGTTCAAGGAGTTTGGCATGAAGATTGTCCTTGTGGGAACTCAGACCGGAAAGCGCGACGAGTACGATGTAATAGAGTCTATCGCCGATGATGGCGCGGTTGTGCTGGATGACGCAAATCCTGCTGAGCTTGAGCAGTTTATGGCGGAAAAGGGCGCTGATATACTGGTGGGCGGGGTAAAGGAGCGTCCATTGGCGTATAAGCTTGGAGTGGCGTTTTTAGATCACAACCATGAGCGCAAGCATCCGCTGGCGGGATATATAGGAATCGAGAATTTCGCCAGCGAAGTGAATCTGTCTATGAACAGCCCTGTATGGCATCATTTGGGCATGCACTGTTGATTTCCAGCGCTTTTAAGGGCATGTATGCTGATTTGCATAGAAAGCTCTATATTATATAGGCTCGCTTGACTGCAAATCGGCATAGCAGGAGGGATGAATTTGTGTCAAATCTTGTAAATATAAATGTAAACCCCTGCAAGATGTGCATGCCCATGGGAGCTGCCATGGCTATTGCGGGCTTTAAGGGCGCCATGTCGATCCTGCACGGCTCGCAGGGCTGCGCGACATACATAAGAAGGCACATGGCGACGCATTTCAACGAGCCGATAGATATAGCGTCGTCAGCTCTGTCTGAAGAGGGTGCGGTCTTCGGGGGAGAGAAGAACCTGCAAAAAGGCCTGGACAATCTGATAAAGATGTATCATCCGCAAGTGATAGGAGTTTGCTCCACCTGCCTTGCAGAGACGATAGGCGAAGATCTGAAGGCCATGATAAAGCGGTTTCATGAGAAAAATCCTGGTTCTGGAGCAAGCATTATCGACGTATCCAGCCCGGGGTACGGCGGAACTCAGAATGAAGGCTTCTTCAGAGCGCTAAGGGCCATTGTGGAGCAGACCGTTTCAGGTGCGCCGCATAAAGCGCGTGAGGGCGGACTCATAAATATCGTCGCGCCTATGATTTCGCCTGCCGATACCAGATGGCTGAAATCTTTTTTGAATGAAGCCGGGGTAAGGAGCATTCTCATACCAGACATATCTGATAATTTGGACGGAGTCGCGCAGAAGCGCTATGAAAGGCTAAAGAGCGGGGGAACGCCTCTAAGCGATGTTATGCGCATGAAATCGGCTGAAATAACTTTGGAGTTTTCTGAATTCATCTCGGAAAAAGACTCCCCCGGCGCTTTCCTAAGAGACGCCTTCGGCGTGCCGCTTTTGCGTCTGCCGCTTCCAACCGGCCTCAGAGGGATGGATCGTTTCATAGACATCCTTTGCGCCTATGGAGGAAAGATTTCCGCAGAACACGCCAAAGAGCGCGGACGATACCTGGATGCGATGGCTGATTCCCATAAAGCGAACGCCAAAGCCAGAGCGGCTGTCTTTGGAGATCCAGATTTCGTAAAAGGCATAGTCAGCCTTTGCTGCGAGAACGGGGCAGTGCCGGTGCTGGCGGCAACAGGATCCGCGTGCGCTGGATTCAAGCGGGCTTTGGGCGGGGAAATCGAAAAATGCGCGCAAAACGCTTTTGCTGAAGGTTTTGAAATCGCGGATGATTGCGATTTTTCTACCATAGAGCATTTCTGCGGAAAGCTCGGCGCCAATATAATGATTGGCAGCTCCGATGGAAGGCGCGCTGCCGGGAGACTGGGGATTGACCTTATAAGGAGGGGCTTTCCGATACATGATCATGTAGGCGGCCAGAGAACCAGAACATTGGGATTTGATGGATCACTCGGAATGTTGGATGAGATCTCAAACTCCATGCTCTCGCGCACAGAGGAAAATTTCCGGAGAGTGATTTATAATGAGCACTTCAAGCCTCTTAAGGAGATTTCCAAGAAGGAAAGATTGGAATCCCACCCTTGCTTTAGCGGGTGCGCTTCTCAAAACGCGAGGATTCATCTGCCGGTTGCGCCGAAATGCAACATCCAATGCGGCTACTGCAAACGAAGCTTCGACTGTCCGAACGAATCAAGGCCGGGGGCGGCTTCTAAGGTGCTTTCTCCAAATGAAGCGCTGGAAAGATACAAGCGTTTTAAAAAGAACTGCAAGAACCTGACAGTGGCTGGAATTGCCGGACCCGGCGATGCCTTGGCGAACTTTGATGACACGCGTGAAACTATCCGCCTGATAAAAGGCTGCGATCCGCAAGTGATGCTGTGCCTCTCAACAAACGGCCTTATGCTTCCCATATATGCCGCAGAGCTTATAAAGCTGGGAGTCGGGCATATGACTGTAACGGTTAACACAGTGGATCCCTCTGTTGGAGCGAAGATAATAAGCTACGCTGACTTTTTAGGACGCCGTTTCACAGGGGAGGCGGCTGCGGGGCTGCTAATTGCAAATCAGCTTTCGGGGATAAAGATGGCTTCAGAAATGGGCGCCGTTATAAAAGTAAACTGTGTAGCTCTTAAAGGCATTAACGACGGCTGCATTGAGGAGGTGTCTAAAAAGGCCAGCGAGCTAGGCGCTTATATGGTGAACATAATGCCCCATATACCGATTAAAGGATCGCAATTGGAATGCCTTGAAAAAATGAGCGTCGGGGAGCTTGAGGCGCTTAGGACGACATGCGAGCCCTTTGCCAGGCAGATGAGGCATTGCAGGCAGTGCAGCGCTGATGCAGCGGGAACTTTGGATATGGACTTTTTTTCCGCTTCTGAAGAAAGAAGCGCTCATCAAGAATTTGACACTGAAAATACAAAGCGATTCGCGGTTGCAAGCAAGAGCGGCATCATTGTGGATCAGCATTTCGGCCATGCAGAGGAGTTTTTGATCTTTGACAGCGACGGCGCCTCATCTCGATTCGTGGAGCGCAGAAAGATAAGCAGGTACTGTGGCGGCGCCGAATGCGACGAGGAAGGCAAATGGGCGAAAATCTTAAAGGCTTTGTCGGATTGCGATGGAGTTCTCGCAGTGAGGATAGGCCATGCCCCTGAAGAGAAGCTGAGAGCGAGCGGCATCGTTCCAATTAGGGCTTGCGAGCGTATTGAGGGCGCAGTTGCGGCCGCGGCGGGGAGCTTGCGGGAAGCCGAATCCGCATCCGCTCTTTAGCGCTGAGACTATGCAAGCTCATATGGGCAATGGTGATTGAGGAGGCGGCTTGATGATCCGCATTACTGATCGCACGCTGTCATGCCTTGACAGCTTCCAAGCGGACCCGCAGCTGTTTTTGCGCCTGACGGGCATGCTTATTGAATGTGGAGTGGACTGCATAGAAGTTTCCGAGAAGGTCTATTCCATGATAAAACCGTTGCCTGAAGGCGTGAAGTACGCGCTTCGGGTCAAAAACGCCGCCGATCTTCCTGGCATTCCTGAATTCAGCCGGATGATTTGCCGCCACCCTTATTCCGATTTGCCTGGGGTTACCGTTGAAGTGCCTGTCAATGACATGTCGGACTCATATACCCTCTCAAAATACGCAGACTTTAGCTCAGTGAGAATCAAGGGCTTGGATGGCGTCCTGCTGGGAGACTACACCGCCGCTTTCAAGCAACTGAACCGTACGATGAAGGGCGCACTGGAGATTTGCCCTGGAAACAGCCAGTACTGCGCCACCGCCATAGCAATGGAGTGGGCGTCTTGCGGAGGAAGCGACATTGTCGCCTCCTTCGGAGGCATAGGCGGCTTTGCGGCGCTTGAGGAAGTCGTGATGGGGCTTCGCGTCACGCGCCAGCGAAAATCTGGAAAGCATTATGCGATGTTCCCCCTTATGCGCATGTTGATTCAGGAGATAACGAAGTACAGATTCCCCAGGAGCAAGCCGGTTATAGGCGAGGGAATCTTCTGCGTGGAGTCAGGAATCCATGTGGATGGGATATCGAAGCAGCCCAAGTGCTATGAACCGTTTCCTCCGGATGTCGTCGGGCAGGTGAGGACGGTAGTTTTGGGGAAGCACAGCGGGAAGGCTTCTGTCTTGATAAAGCTCAAGGAGCTGGGCTTTGAGATGGACAGCGCGCTTGCGCCGGAGCTTTTATTGGAAGTCAAGGATTTAAGCATAAAGAAAAACGCTCCTATAAGCAGTGATGAATTCTTAGCCCTGGCCCGGAAAATTTCTTCGACGTAAGTAAAGGGGGGAAGGTGCTTTGCGCCGCATTCCATGAAGCCGTCTAAACGAATCGTTGACACGACGCTGCGCGATGGGGAGCAATCGCCTGACGCTTCCTTTTCGCGGTGGCAGAAGATCCGGATAGCCTCGGTGCTGGACTATGCCGGCGTAAGCCAGATAGAAGCAGGCGCGCCTTCCATCGGCGCTTATGAAAAAGAGACTATCAGCATGATAATTGATCGGGGCAAATCCGCGAAATATTCAGTATGGTCAAGGCTAAACGCCGATGATATAAAGTGCTGCCTGGATTGCAGGCCTGATATAGTTCACATAAGCGTGCCTGTATCCTATGTTCATATCTACTCAAAGTTAAGGAAGAACAAAAACTGGGTTTTAAACCATCTTTCAGAATGCCTGAACATTTTGGCCTCAAGCTCAGCCACAGTCTCTGTGGGATTGGAGGACGCCTTCAGATCTGACATTTCATTTTTGATTACAATATGCAGGCTGCTTGCCAATTCAAATGTTACACGCATCAGGCTGGCCGATACTGTAGGCATTGCAACGCCTCAGACATGCAGGGATATGATTTTGAGCCTTTCAGAGCACCTCGAAGGCAGCGTAGAGCTGGGATACCACGCTCACAATGACTTGGGCATGGCGCTGGCCACTACAATTGAAGCGCTGAAGACGCGCTGCGTCTACGCGGACGCCACAATCCTTGGAATAGGAGAGAGGTCTGGAAACTGCGACTTGTTCAAGCTGATAAAAACGACTGCCTCTATCTTTGATTGGGGGATTACGGCGGCAGCCGCAAAAAACGCGCAGGATCTTTTCTGTGATATTGTATCCCCAATTGGGCGAAATCAGGGAGAATCAGCGCAGCCCGCAGTTTTTCCAAAGGAATTCCACTTGAAAAGGAGAATTGACTGATGAAAAGATTAGCATATTTCAGCATAATTGTTGCCATGCTATTTTCACTTTTTGGATGCGCGTCACAGGGAGAGCAGCAACCCGCATCCACGCCGGCGCAAATAGAAGCAAAGATAGAAGAGCCTTCTCAATCGGCGGCAACGGAGACGCTAGATGAAGAAGAGCAGGTTGAGCAAATAGAGCTCAGCATATTTGCCGCCGCAAGCCTGACCGAAGCGTTCACCCAGCTGGAAGCGATTTACAAGGATAAGCATCCGGAAGTCCTGCTTTCATTCAACTTTGACTCCAGCGGAAAGTTGCAGACTCAGATTGAAGAGGGCGCCGAAGCAGATGTTTTTGTATCTGCAGCTCTCAAGCAGATGGATGCTTTGATGGATGGCGGGTATCTTGAAGAGGGTTCAAGGGAAAATGTCCTTTTAAACGATGTGGTGCTGATTGCGGCTGCAGATTCAGACTCCGAGGCTGAGTCCTTCGAAGACTGCGCGACTGATAAGGTTTCACTCATTGCTTTAGGCAACTCCGATGTGCCGGTAGGGCAGTACGCCGAAGAGATTTTCGTTAATCTGGGAATTTGGGAGGCGGTGTCCGCCAAGGCGTCTTTAGGAAGCAATGTCAAAGAGGTGCTTTCGCAAGTGGAGAGCGGCAGTGTAGACGTCGGAGTAGTGTATTCTACAGACGCCGCGACATCAAGCCTTGTAAAAGTCATTTGCCCGGCTCCGGAGGGAAGCCATCAAGAAGCGGCTTATCCCGCTGCAGTTATAAAAGGATCTCCTAACTCCAAAGCGGCTGGGGACTTCATCGAATTCTTCAGATCTCCTGAAGCCATTGTCGTATTTGAGGAAATCGGGTTTCAGATGTACAGCTGAACAGATGCGCATATAAACTGCCTGTTCTGGAGGTTGATATGCTAATTTGAATATGAAAGTGGATAGTCAACCTCCAAAGCGAAAATATTTGACTGATAATCGGCATACGGGCTTAAAGAGGCTGGCGCTCCAGCCTCTTTATATAATGATTATCATAGAAAACTGCCTTTTTTGTTGGTTATGCAGCGAGTGCGATTGATATCGGCATTTCGCACCGCTCAATGGACAGTCAACAAAAAAGGTAATATCATATGAAAAGCAGTATACCTATTTGCAGTCAAATGCGCTTATTTAAATAGGAACTGGCAAATCGGCAAAGAAGGCGCAATGCCTCGCAAAGGCGCCCGGAGGGTTGACGGAATGTTTCCTTTGTGGAATTCTCTACGCATCTCTTTAATATCGACAGCTATATCTTTTTGCCTGGGCATTTTGCTGGCGCAATGGATCATGAAGGCGCCGAAGGCGCTAAAGGGCGCGGCTGATACGATTATTACAATGCCAATGGCGCTTCCTCCAACGGTCATAGGCTATTTCCTGCTCGTCTCCATTTCTCCGAAAAGCTTCTTGGGAGGTTTTCTCAAGGAGTGGTTCGGCGTCGTTGTTACTATGAGGTGGGAAGCGTCCGTCCTGGCTGTGATAATAGTGACTCTTCCTCTTATGTACAGAACCGCCAGGGGCGCGTTCGAGGCTTTCGACAAGAATCTGACAGATGCGGGAAGGACTTTGGGACTTCCAAATAGCTACATTTTTTTTCACATAGTTTTGCCCAGTTGCCGCCAGGGCGTAATAGCGGGCGCTGTTTTGGCATTTGCCAGAGGCATTGGCGAATACGGAGCCACAAGTATGGTCTCGGGGTATATCGCGGGAAAAACCGCGACGGTATCCACATCGGTCGCGTATTACTGGCAGATAGGGCAGGATGGCTCGGCGATGAAATGGGTGTTGGTGAACCTGGGGCTTTCATTTGTCATTATGGGCCTTATGAACTTTTTTGAGAAAAAGCGGTGACTGAGCGACCGTCTGGGAAAAGCTGAAGTTCGATATGCAGTCAATGCCCCTATTTGGGAGGTCGCCTGTCAACTTTCAAGGTGCGAAATGCCGATATGGAATTTCGCAATCGCTGTACATTTGAACTCCCAAATAGGCGGTTTCATATGCAAATCGGTATATGCCCATTTGAAAATGCAAATCAGCATAGTTTATAATATCAGATGCAGTACATTATTTTTACCGCTCAAGCAATCTAGATCCTTTTGAATGCTTTGCGCATCTCTTGAATGGCTGCGGCCGTCAAGGCCCGGCCTTGCTGAATACCTGTCTGAAAGCGGACATCACGCCGCCTGTTTTTGAACGGTCAAGGACGGCGAAAATAATGCGGCTGAAATTCCCCGCATATTTGAGTAAAAGCTCTTCCCACCATAAGGCTACATCGGCCGGGTCATTTCGGAATACACCGCAGCCGTAAGCGCCTAGAACAATTACATCGCATCCTTTGGCGGCAAAGATCGCCAAAGCAATTTTCATTCTCCGCTTCATGGCTGCCTTCGCTATTTCAGGATCTTCGCCCTTTAAAATTGCTTGGCCGTAATTCACAGCAGGAAGCGTAAGAACGGAAGCTTTTACAGGTTGAAGCAGAAGGCTTCCGCTATCATTTCTAAAAAACGGCGCATCCGGCGACCAGATGGCGCAATCCGTGTAAATCATGCTTTTGCAGGCGCGATTCGTTTCATAATAAGCAGGGTGCTTTACTTGGCAATCATACAGGCTTGACGCCGCCGCCAGGCTTTCCTCCTGCGCCCACGCGCCATCTATAAATCCGCCGCCTGGATTTTTAGCACTGGCAAAGTTCAGTACTCCAGGAGATTCCACTCCCTGCCCGTGAAGGCGAATCAGTTCTGCAAGCGTACTCTCATCGCGCAGCTCAATGAGTGGCGAACCGCTTTGAGGGGAGAAATCTTCGCATATCTGCGCCGCCTCATTCGAGGAGATAAGAACGCTCCGTTCATTTGAATCTGCTATGTCGCCCGCCAAATCTATTGTCTTTCCGCAAACGCTGTAGCGGCCATCCCGCAATATGCGAAGGGTCTCTTGCGCGACAGCGCTTCGCTTTTCACGTTTATTATCCAGCAATATCCCGCCTTTCCATCTTCCAAGAAAACGCCTCTAAATTTAGCCATGCATACGAAAATACTTTTTTGGCATGCGCTCAACAGTAGAATCGCTTTTAGCTTTAAGAATAATAGCTACCTTGCTATTGCATACGAACTGACTATTTTTGAGTTTGAAGCATGCGCCTGCGAATCAGCATAAATGACTGATGTACTGCCCGCGCATAGGCAAGGGTTAAAAAGCAATAGAAAAAATCCCTTTTTTGAGGCATATATTAGGCATTGTGCAATATACCGATTTTCATAAGCAAATCAGTATAACTGAAGAGCAGAAAATTCTCTATGACCACTATACCAAAAGAAGAGCTGCTTGACAATTGCCACGTAGCATGCGTAGAAAAATGGGTCTTTAAACTCTAGCGGGGACTGCCTTGCGGCCATTGTTCCAAATGCTGATTTTACGTGGTTTTTACATGCGCATTCTTGCTTTTCACCCAGTTGCACTGATTTTCATAGGAAACTGCCTTTTTGGGGCTTGATTATACAGCGAGCGCTAAATGCCGATATCAATCGCACCGCTCAATGTGAAGAGTACACGCACGAAGCTATAATCAGCCGTGAGGACTTCGACAGGGTGCAACAGCTTTAAAGCGGGATACGCGCACAGCACCCAAGCAAAGGCAATTATATCTGTTCAGCGGTTTTCTGAAATGCCCCGGCTGCGGACGGGCAGTGGCGCGCAGCGAGGTCAAGGGGAATGCGTATTACCGCTGCACCACATATGCGGGACGCTCCAAAAAAGGAACATTTGGTGGAAATCATTATAAATACAGCACCCGAACGGAAAGTCAAGAGGCGCGGCTCAACTCCGACATACCCGCCAAAGAAAAGAGCTTTCAAAGTCCTGCGGTATAAGCGATCGTTGGGCATCATCACCCGCGAGGATTTTGTGAATATGAGCGCGGATTGCGAAGCGCCTGCGGGGCGGATTAAGAGGGCTGCATCTAAGCTGAAAGCGGAACTAACTAAAACGGAAAACGGCGTTGACCCATTCCTTGCGACCTTCCACATGCATGAGAACATAGACGCGCTGACGCGGGAAGTATTGATTGAATTGGCAGATCATATCAAGATACACGAGGGCGCGATATTGTTGTAAGCTTCAAATACAAAGACGATATGCGCTGCGTTTGGGAATGCATTGATGTCAACACCGAGAAACAGCGAAAGGCGGGAT
The DNA here is from genome assembly GCA_031269465.1 of Clostridiales bacterium. Lineage (GTDB taxonomy): Bacteria > Bacillota > Clostridia > Lachnospirales > WQUN01 > JAISWZ01. The sequence continues at coordinate 18,615 of JAISZB010000155.1, forward strand.
AACCGCCCCCGCCTTTACTATCATTGTTTGACCGTTATCTTAACATAGGCGGCTCAATTGAGCCATTGAGGAACAAGCTGGAAAATGGGAGCTTTCATATGCAAATCAGTATAGCTATTGATATATATTTATCGAAGAGTCTTCTTCATTCCAGACTACATTTGCTGAGAGCATTTCGGCCAGGTATCTAAGGGGCACAAAGACGCGGTCATCTTTTATAACAGGCGTTCCCATGCCGTTTGGAAGCGCTTCTCCCGCCTTGAGCTGGATTTGTGAGCCGCTTTTGGCTACGACGGCGGTTTTTGAGCTGTCAAGCCAGGAAACTTCAGCTCCAAGCGATTCCGCGATGACCCTTAGAGGAGCGAGCACGCGATCATCGCTTGAGATGAACGGGGCCACGTCATTTGTTAGATTCGCATCATTTAGTTGATATTGAAGTTTCCCAACAGCAAGCCTTAGCTTGGTAAGGCTTTCAGGCTGCCCGACGCCGACGGCGCCTGTGCTGTAAGCGTAGAAAGTGAACTCTTTTCCGTCGTCTGAGAATTCTCCTCCCAATATTTTGGGAGATCCGCCGACAGGGAAGAAGAAGCCTGAAAGATTTACTTTTTGCGCAGGCGCAAGGTCGGAGACGTCAACTGTGACTTTAATGGGCTGAACCAGTTTTTCAAACGCTTTTGCCCCAGAAGCAAGGCTGATGTTTCTGGCCTGCATCAAGAGGTTCGAGCCGGCTGGAATATAGGCTGCCGGATAGGCTGAGAACACCAGAGTTTCGCCCGCTGCTAAGCCAAACGATGAAATCAGGGCGGGAGAGAGCCCGTATGAGTATTTGTCTTTTACAATGTTTACAAACCCGCTGGCCGCCGTAAGCGAAGCGCCCTCAAGCTCGGCGCCCCAGTAATTCATTCCGAGATCCAGCCTTGCGAGCGATTTAGTCTTGACAAGGCTTGATGGCATTATGACAGAAGGCGTGTATGAGCTTGGCCAAGAAGTCTGAGACGTCGGTGAAGGTTCAGGTTCTTGACCTCCGGGCGTCGGGGAAGGCTCGGGTTCCTGCTCTGAGGGCGTTGGAGAGGGTTCGGGTTCCTGCTCTGAGGGCGTTGGAGAAGGCTCAGGCTCTTGCTCCCCGGGCGTCGGAGAGGGTTCAGGCGTTGGAGTAGGTTCAGCTTCCCTCCCGGCTACCTCGATTTCTGAAGAAGCGTTGTTTGGGTCTGTTACTGTCGTTTCTTCATCGTCATTTAAAACGGTGAAGGTGTATGCATATACCCCTTTTTCGAGTCCGGAAACCAGGACGTAGAAATATTCATTGAAGCTGTCGTATTCCATAGGATAAGACTTGCCGTCTACATTTACATGAACGCTTGTGATTTCATTGAGTCCTGACTCTTTAAACAGCGGGAAATCCCTGTATTTAAAGAGAGCCTCGTCCAGCTCAGAGGTTGAAATGGCGTCAGGGTAAGACTTTTCGAGCGCATCCTGGCCTGAGATCACCAAGAATTTTGTATAAGGCTCTTTATCGCTTAAATTAAGCTTCCTGTCTCCTGGCGGCTCGCGGTCATCGCCGCCCCACGCGCCTTTTCTAATAATGCAGCCGATTTGCGATACGCCGTAGCCGACAGGTATATAGGCTTGCTTGACTTGGATTTCAGTGCCGTCTGAAAGGACGGAGTCGAAGAGTCCGTCTTCAAAGGCTATCGCGCCGTCTGAGCTTCCGGTTTCCCATACCCATAGATCCCAAGGCAGGCCGCTGTCCGCCACATAGTTTCCATCTGGCCGGTAGTACTGCAGAACTGCGTATCTTTGCACATACTCAATGACATATATCGTCTTTTCTTCAGAGACATCGCCGTATTCTGCCCTTATCCGCGCGTTTCCTACGGCTCTGCCTGAAACTGCGCCGGAAGCGCTGACGGATGCTATGCTTGGAGCGTCTGATGACCATGTTGGAACCAGGTTCGAGATGACTTGGCCGTACTGATCCAGGATTTCAGCTGAAAGCATGATGCTGTAGCCGCAAGCCACCGTGTCACTGCCGCTTATTCTTATAGAGTTCGGATAAAGAGCGCCAACATGTACAAGTATGCTTATTGTTACGCCATCCGCGCTGATCTCGACAACAGCCGTTCCTTCAGAGACTCCTCTGATCCTGCCGGATGCAGTGACTGTAGCTATCGACTCGTCAGATGATCTGAATGACAAGGAGACATCCGACATTGCATTGCCGTCGCTGTCTTTGGCGATAACCGAAATGGTTTTGGTTCCTCCGACTTCTACGCCGATTTCATCGCTTTGAGCTTCAAGGGACGCAAGAACCCGCCCGCGGCTTTCACCTGTGTGCAGAACTGTCATTGAAAGAGGAGGAAGCGTAACTTGACCCATCACCGATTCGATATCCTCTATGCCTGCGGAGCTTTCATTGACTGTTGCAACCCATTCGCTGTCGATGGGAAGATCAAGCGTCTTGGCATTAGAACCGGCGTTGTATGCTACGAATATGTTCTCCCAGGAGTCGCCGTTAGCGCCGTCCTTAAGGAGGAATGACACTGCGTTTCCGCTTTGCTCCAGAATTTCCATGTGCTTTTCTATATCAGCCTTCGAATTCATTCTAAATGCCGGGTGCTCTTTTCGAAGCTCAATTAGACCGGCGTAGTAGGAGAAAACCTCGCCGTACAATGATGCGTTCTCCCAGCGGATTTTGTTTATCTCATCCGAGCTTGCATAGCTGTTGTGATCCCCGAACTTGGTCCTTAGCATTTCATCCCCAGCTTGGAAGAAGGGGATGCCTTGCGCTGTAAGGATTATGCCGTTGGCTAGGAGGACGGATTTGACGGCGTCGTTTTCCAGCAGCGGCTTGCCCGGGTCTATCAGCGTTCCGCCGCCGTAGGAAGCGGATATCTTGTCCCATAGATTATAGTTGTCGTGAGCGGTTACATAATTGATTGTCTCGCTTGCATTGTCCGTTATATCATTAACCGAGCCCTGCACGCCTTTTACGATAGCTTCCTCCTGGCCGGACTCGCCAGTTGCGAAGCCCTTGCTGGCATCATCGCTTCCGCCTTTTATGGCCGTGCGGATATGATCATTGAAGACTGCGAAGCCTTTTCCCCTTTGGGAGCCCTTTGTAGTCTGCAGGTTTGCGTCAAGCACCGATCCGCCGGCCTGCCATGGCTCTCCGTATACGAGGATGCTTGAATCGACTTCAGATTTCAGTTCCTGGACTATCTGCTCCATAGTCGGAGTGTCGATTAGAGCCATCAGATCGAAGCGGAACCCGTCGATGCCGTACTCTTTGGCCCAATACTCTACTGAGTCTTTTATGTACTTTCTAACCATTGGCCTCTCCGAAGCCACTTCGTTGCCGCAGCCGGAGCCGTTTGAGAATCCGCCTTGATCCGTAGTCCTGTAGTAGTATCCGGGAACTACCGCATTGAATGGCCCGCCATCTACAGCGTAGGTGTGGTTATACACGACATCCATTACAACGCGTATGCCGTTGTCGTGGAGAGACTGAACCATCTGCTTGAATTCGGTTACTCGCGCTGCGGGATCTGTTGGATCAGACGAATAAGATCCTTCTGGAACATTGTAGTTTTGAGGGTCGTAGCCCCAGTTGAACTTTGGATCCGATGAGCCTGGATCATCTACAGTCAACTCGTTTACGGTTGCGAAGTCGTAGGACGGAAGCAGGTGAACATGAGTTATGCCAAGCGCCTTAAGGTGAGATATTCCTGTAGCGGCCCCTTCGGAGTTTGTCGTTGCCTCTTCTGTGAAAGCGAGGAACTTCCCTTTGTTCTCCATGCCTGAATTCTCGTCGATGGAAAAATCTCTGACATGAAGCTCATATAGAACGGCGTCTTGAGGGTTTGAGAAGCTGGGCTTGGAGTCTGGATTCCATCGATCCGGAACCGCCGCGTCCAAATCTATTATCGCGGTTCTCTGTCCGTTGGCCGAGACGGCCTTGGCGTAAGGATCCACCGCATAGTTTATGGTTCCGTCGGCAAATTCTAGCTTGTACATATAGTACTGCCCGGACAGGTCTCCGGACAGGGAGGCTGACCATACGCCGGAGCTGTCTTTCGACATGGGAGCTAGGTTTGACGTCTCGTTGTCTACAACCTTTCCCGCCGCGTTGTAGCTTCCGGGGCCGGGATAGAGGGCGACTGAAACAGCTTGCGCCGTTGGCGCCCAAACTTTGAATTCGCTTTTCGAAGAGCTGAAGCTCAGCCCGAGATCATCTCCGGAGTAGTAGAAGGCATCAAGAATGCCTCGCATGACTACTTGCTTTGGTGAATATATCCCTTCGTCGTCCTTGGCGATATAGAGCTTGGAGGGATCTGAAATTTTATCTGAAAGCTGAATTGAAACTTTATTTCTAGCGTTTCCTTGCCCAGACGCGCCGGAAAGCTTCCTTTCTCCGTCATACACGGAAAAAGAGGAGTAGTCGCTCGGAGCTTGGGCCAAGGTCAGGATCACAGAGGAGTCGCTGTCTGCGACTGCGTAGACTATAGGCTCTCCTGCCATGACGGGCTTTTCAAGGTATATCTCCTCATCGCCTTGAAGGATCCATATTTCATTCGCGTCGGCAAATCTGTCATTTGCACCGTCCCTTTCCTCCCACTCGCCTTTTCTAATAATAAATCCTGTTTGAGCTATATTCCCTAGATAAATGATTGAAGCGGACGCGTATCCATCCGCGCCGGGCTCGCCGAACTCATAAGCCCTGCCGTTTTGCCCTTCCGCCCAAGCCCAAATGTTCCAGCCGTCGTAATCTCCGTTGTAGCGGTAATAGTTTATCTTGAAGATGCTGACTTCCGGAACCGATACGACGCTGTTGCCGCCTGAGGTCTCAGGATTGAGCGGATCGAGCGTCCAATTGGATTCGCCTGCAATGAACTTGTATTCGTGGGATCCGGTAGTCAAGGCTAGTGTAAGGGAAAAGACTCCGCCAATCTTTCTCATCGGAATTTTGCCGTCCGCCCAGTTCGTGAAGTCTCCGGCTACATAAGCCTCGGTTTCGTCGCTCTCAAAGTTGAAGGTGACGGAACCGTCATCATTTATTACCGGGCTTTCGAGCTCTGACGCCTCTGAAAGAGAAACTTCCAGCTCGACGGATTCGCCGCCCGCCGCCGCTGTAATGGTAAACGACTCGAGACCTTCGATCTCCGCCCAGGTGATTGTGACCTCGCCAAGGTTGTTTACGGATACTCCCGCAGGGCTGCCGTTTATTGACCACAAAGCTTCGGGGGAGGATGAAGAGCCGTACGCGTCATAGAGCAGCAGGCTATAGCGCTCGACGCTTGTCTCTTCTCCGGAATCCGATATTTCTTGAGGCCCGGAGAGCGCGAGGCCGGGAACATACAAAACAGAATTGCCGTTACTGATATTGGGGTTTGAAGGATCGGCATAGTTTTTGTCTTCCCACGTACTGCCTTCTAGAAACTTGTATTCATATGCTCCCGGGGGAAGAAGCACGGTTGCGGTGAAGATTCCCCCTTCTGAAACCATGGGGATGCCATTTCCGGCATCCCAGTTGTTTAGCGCCCCAAGGCTTCCGACTATGTAAACTTCCGCTGCGTCGCTGGCTATGGAGAAGGTGACAGTGCCATCGGAGTTTACTACGGGGCTGGCAAGCCCTGAAGGCATTATGAGAATCGAGTTGCCGTTTTCCTCAAGAGAGTTTAGCGGATCGGCCAGCCATTCATCTGTGGCGGGAATGTAGAATTTGTACTCATAACGTCCCGGAGACAGCGTCAGCTCTATGCCGAAAAGGCCTTCTTCAATCAGTTCCATTTTAAGCCCGGGATTCCAGTCCGCGAGCGTTCCCCTGATCCATGCTTCATCTGCATCCGAGGCGAAGTAGAACGAGGCTTTGCCGTTTTCTATGACGGGACTGACTAAGGTGTCAGCAGCTTCAAGGGCAATCGATTGAGGCGCGTATTCATAAGGCGCGTAAGCCTGATCTTCAGGCTCCGACTGGGCTTGAGCAGGTGCCGCTTCTTGTTCGGATGGCGGCGCCAATGATTCGGCAAGCGTTGGCATAGGCATTTCGCCTGCGAAAGCTGTAGCGGGCGCAGCCTGAAATGCCATGCCAAGAGCAAGCAGGATTGCGGCCATCCTCATAAAAAGCTCTGTTGCCGTGCGGCTTTTCATGAGGATGCGAGTGCGATGAAAGCGCATGATATCCCTCCTATTCTCATCTGCAGCGCGGGCTGAACTTTGATGAAAAATGCGCTGCTCCATCATTATATAATCTTTACACCTAAAAAGCAAATAGTAATGAAAAAAGAATGAATTAATGCCTATAATCACAGCATTTAATACATATGATTTATTGATATATACTAATATATCGGATATTTGCATGATAAGATTATAAAATATGAGATATAATTTGGATATTTTCATGGAATTCACGAAATTTTAGTCAGGATTTGTCAGAGCCTCGGATTGGTTCCCCCGTCTTCAGCAAGCTTGGGGAGAGGAAAAACATCCATATGGCGTCTGTTGCAGTTGATATTGCGATTTATAATGAAAGGATGCATATAAATACGCTAAAGAATACTTGAACGCTATAGTTTTTCGTGTGAGATTATAGAGCCCCGCATGACATGCACTTCCTGTGGCATGGAGGCAACAGGAAATTTTTGAGGACTCTTAACTCTCAAGTCATATACTGCTTTTCATCAAAGGTTCCTTTTTTGGAGCTTGACTGTCCATTGAGTGGTGCGATTGATATCGGCATTTTGCACTCGCTGTATAATAAAGCTCCAAAAAAGGCAGTTTTATATGAAAAGAAGTATAGATAGGCGCAATTAATGCATCCGCCGAATCCAGCGTCGCAGGCATTCCCAAGAATCGGACGCCTCCGCCCGTATTCTAAATCCCTGCCCTCACTGCGGCTTGAACCCTTGCCGCTGGCGTTTATAAGCCCAAAGTTGTCCTTAGCCGTCTAGCTGTATTGATTCGCATATGGAATTCTGTTTTAGATTGGCTATACAGCAAGTGCGATGCCGATATCGGCATTTCGCATCATTCCAAGGATAATCAAACTCCAGAATAGGTGAATTTGACTGCAAATCAAATCTTCCATGCCAGTCGCAAAAAAAGGAAGAGCCTCGCCATGGGCGAGGCCCTTCCTTTTTTCACTCAGTCGTCGTAATCGCTGTCCCACTCAAGGATTTCTCCGCTTGAAGCGTCAATCTCATATTCATATTCGATTCTGCCGTTTTTAAATTCCACTTCATACGCTGCTCTTCCATGATCCATATCCAAGCTGACAGAGAGGCCCCTAAGAGATGTTTCGCTGACTCCGGCATGGCTCAGAGCTATATTCTTCGCCTCAGCCTCTCCGATATAGCTGTTTGTTTGCACTTCAGGCGTTTCTGAAGGCGAAGCTTTAGGGATGGCGATGGCAGGATAGTTATTCGCATCCTGGCCGTATTCGAGAATCTCTCCGGAAAGAGCATCTATTTCGTAGTCATATTCGGCATTGCCGCTGTAAAACTCTATATCGTAAATATTTCTGCCGTTATCAAAGTCAAGCTTGACTTTTACGAAAGAAACTGAGCTTTCATTCAAACCCGCATGAGTGAGCGCTGCGCTTTTGGCTTGCTCCTCTGTGATGAAGCTTTTGGAGTTCTCGCCATAACTCTGAGAGGCTCTGAATAGAGCGTCTTTGTCATATGAAAGCACTTGAGCGCTAAGCGCGTCAATCTCATAATCGTACTCTGCCTCACTGGTGAAAAATACAACTTCGTATATCATTTTCCCGTCCTCCCAGTCAAGCTTTGCCTTTACAAATTGAGCGTCAGAGCTATTTATCGCTGCATGGGCGAGAGCTGCGGATTTCGCGTTGTCTTCGCCTATATATCCGACGCTGCTGGCGCTTCCGCTTAAGGCTATGCTCTGGGCTGTCATTTCCCTGGAAGAAATGATAAGATTGATATCATTTATCGAGAGCTTTGCCATGTCCGCGAATTCCAGGCGAGGATCTTGACTTACCATCAGATCTATAATAGCTGCCTTTCCAAGTGAAATGCCGTAATCCTTAGCAAGAGCCGCAAGCCTCTCATCATCGAGGATAGTTTGGCTTAAAACAGCCCCTTTAACGGAATAAGAATCCAAGATGCTTGTTACCTCGCCTGAGAGCCGGGTTTGCAGAGCCGCTCCCTTTTCCAGGTTAGAACTTTCCACGGAAATGAGAAGAGAGTTTTTTATTTCGTCTACATATCCATGCCTTAGCATCGATCCAACAAGGGCATTTACCGCGACATCCAGATCAACGCCTTTAAGATCCATGCCTTCAAGCACATCCTCCCCCTCTTTGTTGTTAGCCCCGGCTGACAGCACTTTCTCAGACTGATTGACCTTTATCTCAATGCTGGGATTGACATCAATCTCTATGACTGAATCAACGGTGTAATTCACTAGATAGTAGCCATAACCAAAGTATGATCCAAATGCGGCTAAAATGAGCGATGTGGCTATAGCCGCCCATTTGCCTAAATTCGCGCTTATCCTTGCTTTCGGCAACTCTGCCGCGTATCCTATAGATGTCATTTCAGCAGCTCCCTTCTCTTTTTCATAACTGTCAAGGATTTTTTCTAGAACATCCGGCGTGATTTTTTTTATGGCTCGGTTAAGACGCTTCTCAACGGCGTTCATAGATTCAATCCTCCTTTAAGAATTTTTTAAGCTTTGACAGGGCTCGGCGGTATTTTGATAGCGTGGTGGACAACGGAAGCTCCAACAGTCTTCCGATTTCACGGTGCTTAAGTCCTCCGGAACAATGAAGCATAATAATCTGACGCTCTTGTTCCGAGAGGATATTCATCGCCGCTTCCAGAATTATCTATAGCTATTCCGATGGCTTGCAAAGAGGCTCACATTTTGAATAATTTTGTCGTTAATGTTGCTATATTTATCCATATAATTTATTGAAACATATACATCATCTAAGAATTATACAAATT
>JAISZB010000252.1 GCA_031269465.1 Clostridiales bacterium
ATGGCATGCGACATAATTACAACTGATAGCCTGCTGGAAGAATTGAGCCGCAGATTCAAGAGCTTGGAGCAGCATTCAGAGAAAAACGGCGCCGTCCTGAATTTCAAAGGAAGAAGGCCTGGCCAATCCGGCGGCTGCTACGGCGAAGCTGCGGGGATCCACGAATACATCGAGAGGACTGTTCATGCGGGGCAAACCGACGGAACCCCCATCTACTGCAAGTTCACGCAGATAAGATTCAAACGCCCCGCCTGCGGCCGCACTTTCAATGAGGAAATCGCAGGGCTGGATTCAAGGCGCCGAATTTCCAGCGACATGGAGCGTTTTATTATGGAAAGCCTTGGCACTATCACTATGAGCGAACTTTCCAGGCAGACCGGAACAGGCGCTTCTACCGTGGAGGATATTGCGAGCCAGTACTCCGAACGCATGAAAAGCGACATTATTTCAGGAAAATTCACTCGCCTCTCTATGGACGGGCTGTACTCATCAAAGAGTATTGGATATTATTGGGTTCTGAACGACATAAGCCAACCCGATTGCGCGAAAAATATAATGATAGAAATAGGCGGAAAAAAAGAAGATGCACTGCTTTATTTGAGAAAATTGAAAAATTTAGAATCTATTGAAGCGGTTTGCATAGATATGTGGGAGCCGTATAAAAACGCTATAAATACAGCTATTCCGAACGCAGATGTATGCATAGATCCCTTTCATGCAGCAGAAAATGCCTCCAAAGCCTTGAATGACATCAGAAAATCTACTGATTTCGGCTCGAAAAAAGAAAACAAGAAGGCAAAAAAAGACTCGTATCTCTCCGCAAGCTCTATTTTCAAGCTTTCCGGAGCAGAACTCGACAGGCTGGATTCCTACTTGGGCAAAAGCGAGGTTCTGGCCAATGCATACTTTTCTTATCAGGAGATTTTGTATTTCTACAAAATTGAAGGCTGCAATGAAGCGACAGACTGCATATTAAATTGGATTATAGATACATCGGAATTAAACATACCCGCTTTGAACAAAGTAGTTGCTACAACTGCTAAATGGCTTTTTGAAATATTGAACCATTTCAAGCATCATATTTCGGATGGCAAGACAGAAGGCAAAAACCGGCTCATAAGAATGATCGAAAGGATGGGGTTCCACTGCGGACATAAAACAATGCAAGCTGCAATTTACGCCCATGATGCCAGGCAAGCGAAGCTTCGCAAACATTTACATATAAATAGATCTATTAAGGAGGCTGTCGAGAATTCAGGCGAAAGAGTTGCGGCTTAGCAATATTCACTAATTTACCGCATAAAGAGCTAAGTGTGATAGTTCAATATTTTCAAAGCCAAGGGGGTACTATGCCTTTTTTCAAAATTGCCCGATTAAGTTGAAAGACCCTTTTTTTGGAGCTTGATTATACAGCGAGTGCAAAATGCCGAATAGGCAATTCGCACCATTCAATGGATAATCAAGCTCCAAAAAGGAACATTTGATGAAAAGCGGTATAGCTGCTTCTGATTTTTTTATCAAGCATTTCGTGCTGTAATTTTCAAAATCCGCCCTATAGCAGAAAGCGAAGGCGAGGCCCCTTAACGCCTGCATTCGCCCCAGGAGGCGAGCCTTTTCCAATGCTCCCGGTTTTGAGCAAGCGCTCCGTCAAAATCATTATACCGATTTGCAGTCAAATGTTCCGATTTTGGAGCTTGACTGTCCACTTTCAAGTTGCGAAGCCAGAACTTTCGTATGCAAATCAGTATAGCATGCATCAAAAATACTGATAAATGTTTAGTCCTTAAGCATTAAACCAATGTATTCAATTGCAAATATTATTTTTGAATTCAGCAGATCGGTCAATTCTGGCTTGAGTCGACGCAGTGCAGGCGTTTGCATTTAACAATGAGGCTGATTTGTCCTGGCATGGCATAACACTTGAATTACCAAAGCTTAATTCTCTAAGCATCAAAAGGTATACCGCTTTTCATCAAATGTTCCTTTTTTGGAGCTTGATTATCCATTGAATGGTGCGAAATACCGAAATCGGCATTTTGCACTCGCTGTATAATCAAGCTCCAAAAAAGGTAATTTTATATGAAAAGCAGTATACCAAGTCAAGCATTGACATTATGCATAAAATGCGCCTTATGTACAATATATCGAAACTTGCCAACTTATTTTTGCACTAATACTAGAACCCATATAGTTCAATGAGCAGCGCTCTCTATTCAAAGGATTATTTCAGGATTCTTAAATGGCAGTGAAGCCTCTGAGTTCTTATGCGCTATAGTGCCGCGTAAGCATTCAGTGGCTCGACGAACGCTCAAGCCGCTAAGCGGATGATATTGGACGCGCGTTGGCATGCCATGGGAAAATCAAAAAAATCCATCCCTAGGAGTGAAGCAGTGCAAAACAGCCAGGACAATTCCAAGAACAAACAGCCAGGTCAATCACCCCATAGCTAAAGCTAGGGGCTTAGCAATAAGCCCTGATTGACTAGCCTAAGCTTCCATCGAGAGGCTACGCTGTCCAAGAATATATAGGTACTCCGGGGCGTTTGCTCTAACCCCGGATTCTACGGTTTGTGGTTAAACAGTCCTTAGGGGAAGGGACAGTGCTGCAGGCATACAAAACCTTGGAACAGCATTGGCGAAGGGCAACTTACCCTAGAGATAGGGATTTATAGCGGAAGGATTGTGCTGTTATGGTTTATGTTCTGAACAAGAATGGAAAACCCCTGATGCCTACAAAGCGCCGCGGGAAAGTAAGACATTTGCTAAAGGATGGAATGGCTAAAGTTGCAAAGCTTGAGCCATTTACAATCCAGCTACTGTATGATAGCACGGAATATACTCAGCCTATAAATCTGGGAGTAGATGCGGGAAGCAAGACTATTGGAATTTCCGCGACTACTGAGAAAGAAGA
>JAISZB010000301.1 GCA_031269465.1 Clostridiales bacterium
AATTTCTTTAAAATTCTAGCTTTTGGCTATTTCGCCTATATTTTAAATGTAATATGAATTATATGATTAATATTCTATGTGCATTCTGTATATCATTTATGTAAACGCTCATTTAGAGATACATCTATAGGATATATCAATTGTGTTTAAGAAGCTAAAAGGCGGGACTTACATAATGCGTCCCGCCTTTCAGATAAACTTCGTAAATACACGTCATTCTCGCGCATGCGTTGGTCTTGCATTGATATCGACTTTTTTGGGCTTTATATCCGAATTGCATTGGATTAATGAAATAAAACTAAATTATCAATTTGCAGTTATTTGAATTAATAACTTTAAACTATGTTCGAGTCTCAAAAGTAATTTTTCGAAAATCGGCCTGCAAGAAATGGCTTAAATAAGCCGACGTTTTCGCTCTAAACAGGCTGTCGACACCACTATGTATATGCAAAGATGTATATTGTGGATTAGATGAAGATGTCCACAGCCGTTACATGTGAGATTGCTGCTACAGTTGCAGCACATGCCATGCATGCTGCGCATAACACACACTTCCAATCGGATTTTTGAGCGGTTGGTATATCCATAGGTAATAGCCCTCCTGTTCTACTCTCTCTCAAAACCAAGAGCGATCAGTAATGTAGAATGTGAATTTCTTCATAAAGGGCGATCATCTCCCTTTATGCCTAATCAACGCAGATTTTGATTGATCGTTATTTATAAGACAAAAATGACTTAGCCCAATAGTAAATTATCTCCCTCTAGAAAGGATAATGAATAAACTGAGACTTGGCCATCTTTGAAACTTATCCACTTTTTTACTATGTTTGCTATATTTTCAAAAAAAGTTTTAATCATTCTTTCATAGTTTTTTGCAATAATTATTTTTCCTTTCATTATTTATATTGTTATAGAATCATAATAAGTAACATAAATATTTATTTATATTTCGACATTTAAGCTGTACAGTTTATATTCAAGCCATAGGGCGAAAGCCCCTTCTTCTCTGGCAATTTCATCGCCGCTCGCTCTTCAGCTTCCCTTCCAGCGTCCTTTTCGGCGTCCTCCTCAGCCTGCCTGGCTGGCTGGATCCATGGTGTACATCGTATTTTTGGAACCTGAGCGCAACTTTTTCTACGGCAATCAGCAAATCAAATTATAACAAGTAGATATCTCCGCCACCTTGCCAGTGTACCAGTGTAACCTGCAAGCAACGCTCGAAGCCTACCATCTTGAATCGAAAGCATTGCGATGAATTCCGGAGGCGGCGACACGCATGTGGAAATCCAGCATTTGAGCCAGTAGTTCCTTTGGATGCCTGGGTTCGAGGACAAGGTCGCGCCGACGGCGCAGGCTTCGATCATTTACGGCATATACAACCAAGTTGTGGTCAACGCGGCGATCAATCTCCTTTCGACGGGCTAGAGGGCAATGGCTGAATAGCATCTGGATTCGCTACGGTCGCCTCAGCCGCCCAGTACGCGGCTGACGGGAGGTTAGTCATGCACATAATGGCGTAGAAGTCCTGCCTTATGGGAAGCGCAACTTGCGCGAAAAATTCACCAGTTGCAACTTGGATTTGATCTGCCTGAATTCCCACACGAACGGCCAGCGCATGAAATAAAGCTCTTTGAAAGCTTTTACTCCCTGGAACCCTGCTCGCTTCAGGATGATTCTGCCACCGCTCCCTGGAAAAGCCGCATTTTTCCGAATATCCTGTTAATATTGTAGTCATGATAATTTTAAAAAAACGTTTCGCTCTATTGGAATTGAATCCCACAGCCAATTAGATTCATATTCCCATGAGTGCAACCCGCAAATAAGGTTGCGCTTCATCCTTGTCATGCCAAATCATTTTGCCCATAAACTGTCCTTATATGAGTATACAATGCAAACATGGATGAGATGATCCTGTTCCAAAATCAATGCATTCGGCTGCCTCGGCAACTCAAAGGTTTTCTTTTCTTGGTGTACTGTATTTTTCATTGACACCTAATGCCGCAATAGCTATAATCATATATACCAACTCAGGTCTAAATTAGGATGCTCAATTGAATCGCCAATCACCCGCGAAGCGAGGCATCCTGGGCTCCGCCAATACTTCCCGCTTCGCTGCGCCCCCTTTGTCAGTTACTCATCAGAAAATCAGCGCCCAGACCGCCCGCGCCTCGTTCATGCTTGATACGGCGGCGCCCGCCCCATTTGAAACAGCCGCTAAATGCTTTGAATTTGCCAGAAAGATATCTCGGGCTTCTTTCCATTTTATGGAGGTATAGTTATGGAAAACGACAGTTTTTTAAGCTACCATGAATTCTTTTACAGTAAAATAGGAGAAGATCGTTTTTTTGAAGAAGCCGACTGCAAACCTTTCAACATGTTTTTCGAGCGTCCAGCAATGATTTCAATGTTTCCGGATTTAAAGGGAAAAACCGCCCTCGATGCCGGTTGCGCTGCTGGATGGTTTTCAGATTATATGTTTAAAAGAGGAGCTGACGTAACTGCGGTAGATTTAAGCGATAATATGTTGATGCTCTGCAGAAAGCGTCTGGGAGACAACGCAAAAATCTATAAATGCGATTTATCTGATGGCTTGCCTTTTCTGCAAGATGAAAGCATGGATTTTGTTTTATCTTCATTGACTTTGGATTATGTTAAGGATTGGAATATGATTATGGATGAATTCTACAGAATTCTCAAGCGGGGCGGAGCGCTCCTGTTTTCTGCCAAGCACCCTTATGACGCTTATTCCTCAAAGCGCATTGAAACATACTATCAAACTTTGAACATGGAACATGAATACGAGGAGTATGGAGAAAAAGTAAGCGTGTTTTTTTACAAGCGCCCTTTGCAGGATATGATAATGCCGGTTATCAATAGCGGCTTTAAAATTACGTCCCTGAGCGAACCCGTCCCTACTTTGGAATTTAAAGAAGTTCGACCTGACCTTTACGATCGCTATGCCATAAGGCCTGAGTACTTGATTGTAAAGGCGGTGAAACATGAACGGCAAAAATGAAAAATATGACGATATTGTTATGAAAAAAAGATGGTCTTTTAATGAAGACGTGAGCAATTGCTTCGAGAATATGATAGAGCGTTCAATTCCTGGTTATGGGCGAATGCGCGCCATAGTATACGCCTTTGGCAGGCGGTTCGTCAAAAAAAACACTTGCCTAGTCGATTTAGGATGTTCAAACGGCATGGCTCTGTCTCCTTTTATAAAAGAGTTCGGACAAGAATGCTGTTATATAGGGATTGAATCAAGCCCATCCATGGCGGAAAAATTCAGAGAAAGATACCAAGAAGAAATTGCTTCTGATATAGTGACGCTGTTTCAAGAGGACATAGTCTCTTTTTATCCTGATGTAAGAGCATCATTGGTGCTTTCAGTACTGACGCTGCAATTCGTCGATGTACATAAGAGGGACGGGATCATAAAACGAGCGTACGAGTCATTAATAGAAGGCGGAGCCTTAATATTGGCCGAAAAAACAAGCCCCTGCAACTCAGGGCTGGAACCTTTATTTGAAGACGTTTATTTTGATTTCAAGCGCGGAAACGGATACACTGATGAACAGATTTTTTCCAAGAAGAGCAGCTTGGAGAAGTTTTTGATTCCTTTAACAATGAAAGAAAACACGAATTTGATGATGAAGGCCGGTTTCAACATCGTTGAATGCATTTGGACTGACATTGCGTTTTCAGCTTGGATTGCTGTCAAGGAGTAGTGGTGGCATTGTGAGGATTATAGGGATAAACTCTTTTTGGGAAGAGGGCTGGTGGAAGTGCAAAGGCGGCTCCGCTTCGCTAATTGATGATGGAAGGCTGGTAATGAGCGTAGCCGAGGATCGCATATCTCGCGAAAAGTATGAAGGCGGCTATAGAAATGCTCTGAACTATATCCTTGACTATCATAATCTCAGCATGGAAAGCATCGACTATTTTTGCATTAGTTTTTATGGAAATCACCTCGTGCCTGACAGTGATATAATGAAGTACCACTTGAAAGACTTAATGCTTGAGTCGACCCCCGAAAAACTCGTGCTGGTTCCATCTCACCACCTGTCCCATGCATTTTCTGGATACTTTCTTTCACCGTTTGACGAAGCAATCATTGTAGTCGCTGATAATGAAGGAAGCATTTTATATTCGGCTGATTGCAATAATGAAGGAGCAAACGGCGCATATTGCGAAAGAAATTCTTATTATCACGCTAAAGGCAATATCATCTCTCTATTGGAGAGAGATTTTGAGAGTCCCAGCGCAGTCGGCTTTGGCAAAGCTTACAATAAATTTACTGAATATATAGGTTTCGGAGATTATCATAACGCTGGCAAGACAATGGGGCTGAGTTCTTACGGCAAGATTCCGCACGAACTTGAATCGGCAGATTTGTGGTCCATGGACTCTAAATATCGTTTGGATTCTTATATGACGGAGAGCTATGATAATAAAAGCGATGTTGATAGCTTTTTATCCCGGAACGGGATTTCGATAAACGAAGCTGTTGATTGCTCAACCGAAGCAGGCAAAAACTTAGCGCGTTACATCCAAACGCAATTAAATAAGTGGGCGGTAGAAAAAATCCGCACGCTGATTGCCCGCACTGGAGTCAAAAACATCTGCATTTCTGGGGGAGTCGCTCAAAACGGGGTTATGAACGCCCATATAGAAAGGGAATTGGGTTGTCGGGTCTTTGCGCCTCCCTTTCCCAGCGATCAAGGTCAATCATTAGGAAATGCCATTTATGCATGGGTGATGTTGAACAGGCTGTCAATAAATAGCTTGCTTAAAAAATGCAAATTCGAAAATTTTGTATATTTGGGATCTGAATTCACAGACGAGCAGATTTCGCTTAATATTGAGCAAGCTGCCATTCCTAGCGGCTATAGCGTTGCGAAAAGCGAAAACATAGCGAGAGAAGCGGCTGAGTTAATAGAAAATAATAAAATTATCGGCTGGTTTCAAGGAAAAAGCGAGTATGGCTGCCGCGCGCTCGGAAACCGAAGCATCCTTGCCAATCCCGGAAGCGCTGAAACTAGAGACAGAGTTAACGCGCTTAAAAAGCGCGAGCTATTCAGGCCGCTTGCGCCCACTGTTTTAGCTGAGCATGCGGGAGACTTCTTCTATGCGGCAGATTCGCTTCTGTCTGAATATATGCTGGGAGTGGTAAAGGCGAGAGTCGGCAGGCAGGAAAAAATAGCCGGCGCCGTTCATATAGACGGGACTTCAAGAATTCAGTCTTTGAAGAGAGGGCAAAATCCCCTGTACTATGAGTTGATTGAGCAGTTTTACAATAACACCGGAATCCCTATGGTATTGAATACCTCATTTAACATTGCGGGAGAACCTATTGTTGAAACGCCCAAAGACGCTATTAAGACCTTTTTGGCTATGGGTCTTGACGCCCTGGCGTGCGGCGGCTACCTGATAAAAAAATCAGTTTTGAAGGGTTGAGCTTTATGAGAGAATTTGAAACGCTAAAGGGCACATTTGAATACTTGCCGGACAAGCAGATTTTGAGGGAGCGCATCAAGCAAATCCTGCAATCCACTTTCATCAAGTATGGGTTTGCGCCTGTTGAAACCCCTATCGTCTGCATGTACGATTTGCTATCCTCCAAGTATTCTGAGGGCGCTGACATTCTAGAAGAATTGTATACGCTAAGTGATCGCGGCAAACGAAAGCTAGGCTTGAGATATGACTTGACAGTAGCTTTTTGCAAGCTGATAAGCTCAAATAAAAGCATAGCTTTGCCGTTTAAAAGATATGAAATTGGCAAGGTATTTCGCGACGGCCCTGTAAGAACAGGAAGAAACAGGGAATTTACCCAATGTGACGTTGATTTGGTCGGAACCAAGAGCATGCTGGCAGAAGCGGAATATATGCAGATGATATCTGAGGCTTATAGGAATTTGGATTTGGATATAGTCATAAAATTCAATAACAGAAAGCTTTTATCAGGCATTATATCATGCGTAAAAAGCGATATGGCAGAAGAAGACATCAAAAGATGCATAATGATTATTGATAAATTTGCAAAGTTGCCAGAAAAAGAGCTTAAAGAGCAATTTTCTGATTGCGGATTATCGGATGAGCAATACGCAAAGCTTCGCATTTTACTGTCTTCAGATTTCAAGGGCTTGTGCGATAGCTTGTCTTCATGTACTCAGCTCAGCGGCGCCGGCAAAGAGGGCATTAAAGAAATATCTGAACTATACAGCTTTATGGAAGGCGCGCCTGCCATTGAATGCATGGAGTTCGCGCCATATCTGGCTCGAGGCATTGACATTTATACAGGCACTGTCTGGGAAGTCTATTTAAGAGACGGCATTGTGCGCAGTGGAAGCGAGGCTATAGATTTCACTCATACAAGCATAGGAGGCGGAGGGCGCTATGACAGCATAATCACCTCTTTTATTGACGACGGAAATGAATACCCCGCTGTCGGCATGACCTTCGGGCTAGACGTAATCTATGAAATCCTCAAGCGGAGAAGCGTACAAAAAGAGAACTCCTTTATCGATCTTTTTATTATTCCTATGGATACAGAAAAGGAATCATTCATTTTGGCAAGCAATCTCCGTCTATTAGGTGTTAAGGTTGAGATAGAGAAAGTCAAAAGAAAAGTCAAGAAATCAATGGAGTTCGCGAATAAATCAGGCGTCCCTTATGTCTGCGTTCTTGGCAAAGACGAGTGTGAAAAAAACAGCGTCAACGTCAAAGACATGGATTCAGGCGTACAGCAAAGCTTTGGCCTTTTTGACTATGAGGGGTTGAAACAGTTTATTGTAAGACAGGCTGATTTGCACTGAAAATCCCTATTTTGGGGATTGACTGCACAGAGAGCGCGAAATGCCGATATCGGCATTTCGCAACTTGATAGCGCTGAATTCATGCAGTTAAGATTCAGCGCCAGCGCACATCCAATCTCCAAAATAGGTACATTTGACTGCAAATCTGCATAACTTTTTGGAAGGTGCGTTAATGGATGAATATCTGCGCTTGCCTAAAGGCATGCATATACGCAAGGCTGATTGGCTGGCCCACGAAGCTGAGATACTGAAGCTGCACGCTCTCTATGGCAAATCCATCGGCTGTACTCCAATTAAGTACGCCCCTCTGGGGTTTAAAAGCACTTTTACTCGTGAGATCAACACCGCAAACGATAAAACCTACGAACTTGAAGATAGGGCGGGAAGGCAATTGGTTTTGTCTTGCGACTCCACGCCTTCTGTTCTGCGAGAATACGCTTTTAGGGCAAAATTCCAGCCTGAGCGGATTGCTTTTATCGCCCCCTTGTTCAGATATCGCAATGATAAAGCTCATAACCGCCATTTTACCCAAATAGGCTATTCGTTAATCAATGAAAAAGATCCCGATGAAGCGGTAGATTTTCATATAATTCAGCTTCTTGTCGCCATGAAGAAATTGACTTCCAAGCTCGGCATAAAAACTGAAGCTCATTTCAACGATTTTAGCGCTTTCAGGCAAACAATAGCCCCATATATAGGTCAAGAAACGATAAATGAATTTATTCATAAATTTCAATTCTCTGACCCTGGCGCAAGAATTCAAATGTTAAAAAGCGCTATTAGCGATGATGATGAGCGAAGGCTGGCTTGCGATTTATTTGAAAGCGGGGTTATTGAGATTGACGGAGGGAGCGGCGGAATAAAACTGCCCAAGGCGTATGAAAAGACATTACAGATGGGTAAGGCCATGCATGAATTTTTAAATGAACCCGTTTATTTTTGCCCCTCTGACTTGCACTGCATTGAAACTATTTGCGCTTATAGAGTGCGTCTAGTAAACTCTAAGGGAAAGGTCTCCGCTGAAGGAGGAAAATATTCGAATTACGCCAACCGCTTCAGCGGCGATATAAAGAGTTTTTGGAGCGTGGCCACTGGTGTGGAGCTGCTTGAACGTGAGGGTGCTTGGAACGCCTATTCTGAGCGGAATCAAATGGTTGCGCTCTACAATTTTGGAGTGACTGACGCTTTTCTGATGAAAATCATAAAAGCTTTTCAAGATACCGAATATATCATATCATACCAGGGAAACGTTAACGGCGTCTCAGTGGCTGTAAAATCAGCTCATAGGAAAAACTACGCCTATTGCTTGATATTGGGCCAGGACGAGGAAGTTCAGAATCGTTTTAAGATGAAAAGAATGTCCGACAATGCGACAATGGAGTTTATAGCAAATGATAATTGCATCTTGGAATGTTAATGGATTTCGCGCTCGAGCGCGAAATAAGAGCGGCTTAATGATGCTTCAGAAATTCAATCCTGATGTGATTTGCCTTCAAGAAATAAAAATGTCCGGTCAAAGCATCTCTGAATTAGTTGATTATTTCGCAGGAGAATATCAGTGCGCGCATTCCCTTTCCTCCATCAACGGTCGAAGCGGCGTATGCATCCTTTCAAAGATTCCATTTGCAGGGGCGCATGACTGCGTCGGCCTGCAGGAATTCGATGCTCAAGGGCGATTCCTCATGGTAGAGCTGGAAAATGGATTTCAGGTTGTCTGTTTGTACATGCCCCATGGAGGCAGGGACGGGAAGCAGATTCCCTTCAAATTATACGCATACGGCCGCATAGAGCTCTTTATTAAAGAGCATTTGAAACGGGGCGTCATTTGCGCTGATTTCAATGTCGCGCACTCAAGCATCGACCTGGCTAGGCCAAGCCAGAATCAAAATAACACAATGTTTACAAAAGACGAAAGGCGCATGATTGATTCTCTTTTATCAAACGGCTTTGCGGATGCCTTTAGAATCCATACCTCTGAAGGAAATCACTATTCCTGGTGGCCGTATAGCTTTTCCGCGTGGGAAAGAAATCTTGGATGGAGAATTGATTATATATTCGTGCAGCAACAACTAGTGAAATGCGTTAAGAATGTATCAATCATCCGAGAAATCAGATGTTCAGATCACAGTCCTGTTTTAATGGATTTGCAGGAGTGAATATGCCGATTTGCAGTCAAATGCAACTATACCGCTTTTCATCAAATGTTTCTTTTTTGGAGCTTGATTATCCATTGAAGCCTGTATAATCAAGCTCCAAAAAAGATAATTTTATATGAAAAGCAGTATATTTTGGACATAACCCCAGGAATGAAGCAAGCCGACTTAATCAGCGAGGCTTTTAAATTGCGGGCGGCTCTTTAAAGCCTTCGCGCCTATTTGCGGACAAGCCCCTGCTCTGTTTAGCATATGAAACTGCCTAGTGCATTTGACGGCAAATCGGCATAGCGGAATACCATGAATTTACGATTTTATAAAACTCCATTGGCTGGCGATAAACCTTTGCTCTATGCTGATTTTCATAGAAACCCCTATGAAGCTTCGCTTCACCACTAAGGATGAAAATATTAAGCCATTTGTGTGTTTGAGACATGTACAATTGTCCATAAAATGTATTTAGTACTAAACTGCTTTTTTTTCAGCGAGTGCGAAATGCCGATCATCTGCATTTCGCACCACTCAATGGATAATCAAGCTAAGTTGAATCTGATTAAAATCGGTATAAATGCCTGGCTGTACTCCAGCTTATTCTGAAAGAAAGGCGCTGATATCCTGCTATGATGGAAACTCTTAAAGGTAAATGCTATGGGTGAGCGATTCCGCTTTAAAATGGATCCTAAATTTATAGAATATTATGACAGAAGAATTCAACAGGTGTTTCTATATTTGATCGACGAGTGCCAGTTGAACTGTGTGCAGTGCCTTTATAAACTAGAAAATAATTTTAACATCGGCCGCAACTGCATTGAAGTAGATCAAGCTTTATATTTGATCGAGGATTTTTATGAGCTTGGCGCAAGAAAGCTCACCCTTATGGGCGGAGAACCTACTCTTTATGGTTTGTCCAGCGGGAGGATCCCCTTGTTTCGGTTGATTGACAAGGCTAAAGATCTCGGGTATGAGTATGTGCGGATTGATACGAATGGACAATTTGAACGTTCATTGCTGAGTGAACCCGCTATGAGAAGGCTTGATGAAATCACATTCAGCCTGGATGGGCCCAGTGCCGAAATCAATGACATGCTGCGGGGCAAAGGCTCATTCGATAAAGCTGTAGATAATATACGACGCGCTGTTGACGCAGGGTATAATGTTGATGTAACCTGCTGCATTCACAGGCAGCTGATTAAACGGGACGGCAATAATAGAATGCACATAGAGGAAATGGTTTACTTTGTCCATTCTCTCGGCATTATGAGGCTGAATTTTCACGACTTATTCAAGGGTGGCATCCCCCGCGATTATTGGACGGGGGATCTCGACATATCTGTCGATGAATGGTTTCATGTTTGGGCTGAGCTGCAAGCCAAAATTGAAAAAGGCGCGTTTCCTATACCAATTCGCATTCCCCAATCATTCGTAAGTGAAGAAGAATTTCAAGAAAATCCCGAATATTTTGGATATTGCTCAGTTAAAACCGCTGACCGGGCTCTAGTGCACCCCAATGGCATTATCCGGGCATGCTCGCTGATGATTGGAACGCCATATGGAATAGCGTCATATTTTGGCGATAGCATCGCATGGAACTATGGCTACACGAATGAGTCATTAGAGCATGTCTTTGACAAGTGCACAGCATGCACCAATCAGGCTAAAAACAGAAGTTACGGCTCATTTTTGCCTCTTTGCGTTTCATTCAAGCCCAGGCAAAATGAGTTTGTTTGGAACCTAAAGCTACGGTGGGAAAAGCGGGGGATAGAATGAAATTCATCGTTTTGGAGGGTATAGACGGCAGCGGAAAAACTGCTGTTGCAAGCCTCCTCGCAAATGATTTGCGAAAAAAGCGCGGCAAGAACGCCTGTTGCCTCAGCAAAAAAAGCACGGATGCTTTGACGCAGTTTCAATCTGACTTCATGAAATCAGTTCGGCATGTCTTATGGGAGAGGAATTCGGACGAACCGATCGCTGAGGTCGATGAAAGCTCATGGATGTATTTGCATTTGCTCTGGTACCATATGATTGAGATGTTCATATTGCCTAAATACGCGTCTTATGATTATGCAGTTATGGATGGCTGGTTTTACAAGCCGCTTGCAAGAAATATCGTGAACAGGAAAAATGATGTCGACTACACCCAAAGCTTGTTCAAAAAAATATGCCCCGGCGACTCAGTGTTTCTGCTGCGCGCCCAACCGGAGACTTGCTATTTGCGAAAAGGAGGAGCTAAGCCGTCCGAATGCGGAATCCATATGAATGGCTCTGTCCAGTCTAACGCAGCGTCTTTTTGCCATTATCAGCAGAATGTTTATGACGCGTACAGGTTATTGTCAAGAAAATTCCCAATGGTCGAGATTGACGCGGAGCCTTCCGCAGCCCAAGTCTCAAATTCAATATTAGAGCTGCTATGATTTTACACAGAGAAGTGATTGAATCAGAGGTTAAGACAGGGAGGATTGAAATCAATCCCTTCAAGCGCTATAGGCTCTTAGAAAACAGCTATGTCGTTACATTAGGCGAAGAGCTGCTCATTTATACAGGAGACATCGTCGATACAGCTAAAGAGAACACCACTAGGAAAATCATTATAGGCCATTGCGGTTTTGTACTGGAAAAAGGGAAATTCTATGTGGGGCATATTGCTGAGTATATAGGCAGCGATTTTTACGTGCCTTTACTGCACGGCATATTAAGCGTTGCGCAATTAGGCTTATTTATCCATGTAACGGCAAACCTCATTGATATCGGCAATCATTGCAACTTTTCCCTGCACCTTTTCGCAACTGAGAATATAGCTGTTCATCCCAGCATGGAAATAGCCCAGGTTTCTTTTTGGCTTCCCATCGGCGAAAAAAAGCTGTACAGCGGAAAATACAAAAATGTAAAAGGAGCGGCTGCGTCTCAAAGCTACAAGCACGCAGGAACGTAAAGATATGATACTTACAGGGTCTGAAATAGAAAAGAATGTTCTGAGCGGGCGCATAATAATATCGCCTTTTAGCGCAGAGCAGCTAAATCCAAATAGCTATAACTATCGGCTTGGAGACGCATACATAGAGTTAGATGACGTTTATCCCTATGACCTCGAAGAGCCAGACGCCATTCCGGATAAAAAAAGATTCGATGAAAGCGGCACTATATTGCATCCAGGCAAGCTGTATCTATCCTCAACAGCAGAAACTATCGGGAGCGAGGAATTCGTCACATCTTTGATAGGAAAAAGCTCAATGGGCAGGCTGGGGCTTTTTTTGCAGCTGTCCGCTGATTTGGGCCATCAAGGGGAGATCCATAAATGGACGTTGGAGTTGGCGCCTTGCATTCCAATCAAGGTATATCCTCACATGAAAATCGGTCAAGTCACGTTTTGGAAGGTGAGCGGCGAAAGAATGCATTCCAAGGGATACTATAAGAATTATGACGCTCCAACGATATCAAGGGGGCTGGCTACTTGATATTGAGCGGCAAGAAGCTGATTGAAGAGATGCAAAAAAACAAGATTATTATAACTCCCTTTAAGCCGGAGAATGTAAATCCGAATAGTTACGACATCTCAATTGGCAGCGCTTTGAATTTCTATGAAAGCGATGCCGCACTTGAAGCAGGAGATGACTCAAAAGCCGTCAGAGTCAATATCCCGGACAGCGGCATAGTACTGAAGAAGCATAAATTTTATTTTGCGGAATCGTTTGAAACAGTTATTAGCGACAACTATGTCCCCATGCTGCATAATCGATCCGGGGTGGCTCGTAAAGGCCTATTCATTCACATTACCGCAGATTTATTGCAACTCCATCACAAGGGAACAATTAAATTGCAACTATACCCAGAATATGACATTAAGATAAGCGCTTTCCAAAAAATCGCGCAAATCTCTTTTTGGGAAGTGTACAGATAATTCTATTATTAATAGCATTTTTGAGCAATGCATTCAAAGGGGCTTGTTTTGGAGCTTGATTATACGCTTGCAAGGGGCGAAATGCCGATATAGCCATTTCTCGCCCCCTGTTTAATCAAGCTCCAGAACAGTCAGCTTAACATGCAAATCAGCATGCATAGAAGCATTAAATACTCTCATCTGAAATCCTGAGCTTTTCAAATCAGCATGTGCTGATGCGCAGGGCTTGACAGTCCGCTTTCAAGAGGCGAAACGCCGATATCGGCAAGAACTCGCTGGATGCCAAGCTCCACGGCCTGCATATCAGATTAGCTTAATCAGGCGAAATTGCTCCCTAGCTGTTTTTAAACTGAATGGGCTTCATATGCATGTATTTCTCAAAATTAGCGAAAAACTTATTGTAGTGGTTGTATCCAACCTCCAATGACACTTCTCCCAATGTCATATTGGAAGACTTAAGAAGCTCAGCCGCTTTTTCAATCCTCAACTTGTGCTGGTATTCGCTGATGCTGCAACCGTATTCTTTATGAAAGACCTTTCCCAAGTGCTCTGGATCTAGAAATACCATTTCAGCGAGCATGGTCACCGTTATCTCATCTTTAAAATGGGATGAGATGTACTTCTCTACCAAGCGGAGATACCTTCTCGAGTTGTATTTGCGATCCTCTAAAAGCATTTTGATTGTCTGCAGGGAAATCCCCTCTATGTACTTCTTAAGCGCATCAAAGGAGCAGTTTCGCCCTTCTCCGGTTCTTGCCAAAAGAGGATCCAACTTGAGATTTCTCTCAAACGCAACGTGCAGCACGTGATAAACCGAACTGTTGATAATTATTTGGGCTTGAGGCAGACTTATGCTTGACGACCTGAAACGGAAGAAAATTTCAGTAATCAATTTTTTAGCCTCGACTGAGTCCATAAGCTGGACAGAAGCTTTCAAGCGCTCAGAGAATTCATCAGCAAAAGAATCTGAACGCTCCATCCAAAATACATCATTCTCTTTTTCAGCGCTCAGGCTCTTGTTTGGAGCTTTAATCTTAGAAGATGGCAAAGCTGCAGAATCATCTGGATTTCTCAGTATATCCGTCTGCAATAGGAACTCTTTATCCAAATCTTTTTTTACCGCGCGCAAGGCATCAGAAAATTCATCCGCGTCAAGAGGCTTGAGCAGATAGTGTTTCACATTAAGGCGAATAGCCGCCTGCGCGTATACAAACTCAGGATATCCGGAAAAAATTATGCATTCTGTAGCCATGCTGGATTTTCGCAGCTCTTTTATAAGTTCCAACCCATTTTTGCTTGGCATGCGAATATCAGTGACAATAAGATGCGGACGCAGCAATTCAAGCCTGCCGAGAAGCTCATAGCCGTCAGACGCGTCGCCGCACAGTACAAATCCTAGATCATTCCATGATATCATCAGTTTCAGCCCTTCAATTACAGAAGGCTCATCATCTACCAAAAAAGCTTTATACATTGGATTCCCCCTGCAGGCGATATTTAGCCTTATATCAGTATTTTGCCGCTGAGCCCTGAGACGGGCGGATCTGCATTGCAGTCAAGTGAAATTTGATTTTTCATCTGCAAATCAGCATATAAAACGCAAGGGGAAATTAAACTCCGTGGATTGACTGCGCGTCAATAAGTCATTGGCATATGCTGATTTGCACTTAAGGTTCCTTTTTTGCAGGCGGCTTTGCTCCGTCTAGCGTGCGAACATCGAAGCTTTCGCCTGATCGCCTCCCGAAGATGAACCCTTTTCGTCCGCCTGGCATTTGAACCCTGTCGAACAGCTAATAGCCATGCACATATTTGGGAGATTGATTCAGCCTCCCCTTTCAGCTTTTGTTGATGGCAGCTTTATGGAGCTGGCGGTTGCGCCTCCCTGCGGCCTTTCGCATGTAGATTGCATCCAATGGAATAGCTTTTGGATTTCCGCTAATGCATCTCGCGCCTGCCGCATGTTCTTTCTCCAAGCATCAGGACTTATTGCTAATCTCCTATGGGTTGATTGACAAAATAAGCCATTTTGCAGCTGAAGTCAATCCTCTATCCTCATGACGACGGAAGTGCCCTGCTCCTTTGCGCTTTTGAGTGAGAAATGAAATTTATCCCCATAGTACATCTTCATGCGCCGGTATACGTTTTGAAGCCCAATTCCGCTCTCTGAAGGCTCTGCGAGGCTTTGAGCCTCCTTTAAAGAATGCTCTGAGCCATCCCTGCCTCCCGTCCATCCATCCCTGGCCAACGTTGCGTGCACCGCGTCCACAGTTTTCTCATTCATTCCCGACCCGTTATCCGTCACTGAGATGACTAGGTTCCTGCCATTTTCAGAAACATCCATCTCCGCCCGAACCAGCAGCATCCTGTTTCCGGGAATCGACTGGAGTCCGTGCTTGCACGCGTTTTCAACCAGCGGCTGAATGCTCATCTTGGGGATCATCGCGTTATGCTCTTTCACTTCTGGAGAAATTTCGATTGAATACTGAAAACGGCTCCCAAACCTGAACTTTTCAATGGCAAGGTATTTGCCTATAAAGTCCATTTCCTGAACGACAGGCACCAAGTCGTCCCCTCCGGACAACAGCCTTTTCATCATCTTTGAAAGGCTTGAGATTATATCTGAAAGCTCGGCGTATCCATTTTTTACGCAGAAGACCAAAATGGCGTTTAGAGTATTGAAAAGGAAATGAGGATCCACTTGAGCCTGCAGATACTTGTATTCCGCCCGCATGTTCTCCATCTCCGTCGTCTTTTTCTGCATTTCCAGCTTGTATACGTCATTTATCAAGTCATTGATCTTTGTAATCATGTCGTTGAAGGCGATTATCAAGAATCCGACTTCATCCTGTCCGGGGTTTTCCAAATCCAGCGCAGTGAAATGGCTGTCTCCAACATCCTTCATATGCGCTGAAAGCCTGGACAAGCGGCGGCGCAATGAATTCAAAAGAAAGCGGATAAGAAGCACAGACAATGCGGATAGAAGCGCTGTTATTACGAGTATATAGAGAAGCACTACAAGTTGCTTGCTGTAAATCTGACTGCTGTCATATACCCCGGTAATCTTCCAGCCGTCGAAAATCGGCCTGGGTCCTATTTCGATCTGCAGGATGTAGTACTTTTTATTGTCAGGAAGCTCTAAAAGCGGCATGGCGCCATCCTGAGCCTTATGAACGTACGGGGAGCTCCATAGGATCTGATCCCCAAAGCAGGTCAGATAGGAACGCATCGTCTCCGTTTCCTGGCTGATTTTGTCAATGACGTGATCCAGCTTCAGCTCTATCAAAAGATAGTTGGTCGCATTTGAGAGATACTTTGGATCCCTGATTTTTCTGATCAGCGTTATGCGGTTTTCATGCGGAAGAATTGTAATCGAAGTCGGCCCAGGGTATATAGTAGTATTGTCCTCAAGCTGAGAAGCGCTCTGATACCACTTGCTCCGCCTTACAGAATCGTCTATGACCCGGAAGTAGTCGCAGTTAATGAAATGCGGATCGTCGATGTAGAGCGTAATGGCCGCTATGTCAGGATTGCTTGTAAGATACATGCTAAAGCGCGAGCGGAGCCTGTTCCAGTATATGTCGTAATGCTCGGCGGCGTTTTGGAATGTTTGGGACAAGTCGTTCAAGATTGACTTGTCGGCGCTGACCTGAGTTCCTATGTTTATGGATGTTTGCATCAGGATGTTGAAGTCGCTTCCGGCGTCATTGAAAGTCTGCTCAAAGTAATGGGTGGTATTCTCGCTCATCGCCCGCGATGTGAATCCCATCCATATTATGCCGCTTACAATGAGAGGCAGGCACACGCAGAAAATGTAGACTATTAAGAACTTCCTCCTGATGGATATATCGTCGAGCGAATTGATCAAGCGCTTCATAATTGATATTTCCTCTTGTACTCAGAAGGGGAGACCCCTGTCAGCTCCTTGAATTTTACTGTGAAGTACACATAGTCCGAATACCCTGAAGCCGCCCCCACCTCCGCCATCTTCATCTCCGGATTGGCGGCTATGAGCTTCGCTGCGTTCTCAATCCGCAAGGCGTTTATAAAGTCATTGTACTTCTTTCCAGTTTTCTTTTTTACAATTTTGCTTATAATGAGCGCCGACATGGAGAAGGCCTCAGCGATGCTTTGAAGCGACAAATTCTTCAAGCAGTTGCCTTTTATATGCTCAATTATCTCAATTTCAAGCAATTCTACAGGTTTAGCGCTATTTTTGCAGCGGTTGTCCAATATCAAGCTGCACAGGCTGCCTGCGAAATCCCTGCATTCCTCCAAAGCCGCATGTCTGGATGAAACCAGGCATGCAAATCTTGAAACTTCCCGGCTTGCGCCTATGCCGCAGGCATAAGCCGTCCTCCCGATCAAATCAGCCAGCCGGCTGAGGCATACAGCGTTTACTCCAAGTGACGAGTTGCGCCCAAGTACATGGAAAAACGCGTCAAGGGCAATCATCGCCTCCATTCTGGAGCCGTTCTTCAAAGCGGACAGTATGCGCTCATACGGAAGGGAGAAAATGAGTCCAATGGCCTTCTCCCCTGAAAACCTTTTATTCTTGAACTCTTTATAGTCCAGAACAGCCTTCTCGGGGTGCATCATGCACCATGCAAGAATCTCTTCAAGCTGCCTGCCGCATTTAAATACAGCCTCGGTGAAATCTCCTCCGGCATCCGTCGCCTCGCTTGCAAGCAAGAAGCATTTAGAGCAGCCGGGCGCTGCTTTTTTCACTTCTAGAATAATGGCGTCCATTTCCGGAGCGCCTGCCTCCCCGTCCTCTTCAGGGGAAATCATCGCCAAAAAATTGCCTCGCCCGTTTTCAAATACCCTGCATTTATCTCTGATTCTCAAAGTCTCGCATAGAGATTCACAAATCAGATCTCGGTCTGCTTCTTCATCAGGCGACAAGCGCATATTCAGTTGGATTATCTGAACCGCTTCTTGCTTGCCGAAAAGAAACCTCGCTTTCTGAGACAGCTTCGGGCTTCGCTCTCCCGCCATTATTTCCTCAAAGGCTTGATTTGCAGCGCTTCTTAAATATTCCAGGTTTTCTTTTCTGCTTGCGTCTTCCTTGTCTATGACCTCCGCTGCGTTTTGAAGCTCATTTTGCAGCTCCTCTGCGTCCAGCGGCTTAGTCAGATAGCTCAAGGCGCCAAGGCTCATGGCCTTTTTCGCATAGTAAAAGTCGTGATAGCCGCTTAGCATTATGAATTTTGGTATAGGCTGAGATTTGCAAGCCACCTTTTCAAAGAGTTCCAATCCGTTAATTAACGGCATGCGGATATCGCAAATGACCAGGGCGGGCGTCGCGTCATTTATCAATTTAAGACCTGACGCGCCGTCAGAGGCGACTCCCGCCATCACAAATCCAAGCTTCTCCCAATCCGCGAAAATCCGCAGGCCCTCCAGCACTGATGGCTCGTCATCAATTAAAACAACTTTATGCATCTTGGAGTCCCCCTATAAAAAAGTCCTATATTTTTCTCCGATTTGGGAATATGTTTTGTGAAATGTTTAGCCTATAATCACATTATAAAGGATTCGGGGCTGATAGTCAAACAATAGTGTAGCAATTCACTAAATACTTTAATATCTAGGACGCCAAATGTCAATTTTTTTCTTTGGAAAATAGCATTTAAGATACTTGCTGTTTTTTGCTGAAGAAATTATAAAATGGCATATCAGCCGATGCAGCAGAGTAAATGGATGATGAGCCATCGGCGCGGCACCTACTCTCGCCATGCCGCTATAGCTTTAGAAACGCTCGCGGATAGCCGTAAGAATTCCGGGATGCCTGTTCTAAAAGCGACTCTGCGCAAGGCCCCGTTCCCACTAAATGAATGGAGGCTTATTATGAAAAGATTGCTTTCTCTTTTATTGGCAATTACAGTTGCGCTTTCCTTGGCAAGCTGCGGCGCAAGTACAACAGGCGGTTCAGCCACCCCTGCCCCAGCAGCCGCGACGTCCGGCTCCGCAACCTCCACTCCTGTTGCAGAGCCTCAAACAGATCCTGCTCAAGAGGCCTCTGGCGGGATTCCGATGCTTTCCGCATCTAATCCTGTAACCTTAAGCGTATGGATAACATCGAACTATGCCGCGCCCGCATCGGACAACAAGCTCACGAAGCTTTTAAAGGATGAGCTCGGCGTTACGCTCAACTATGAAATAATATCTCCCGCAAATGCCGATCAGATGATCGGAGTGATGCTTGCCGGAGGCGAATACCCTGATCTTATCGGCACAGTAGATCAAAACGCTCGCTTCATAACCGGCGGCGCGCTCATTTCGCTTGACAGCTACCTAAAGCCGGATGCCGCGCAAACCCTCTATGAGCATGTAGAGCCTTACTGGAACCGCCTGGCGTATGATGCGGGCGACGGTGAGAAACATATCTACATACTGCCGAACTACA
The DNA here is from genome assembly GCA_031269465.1 of Clostridiales bacterium. GTDB lineage: Bacteria > Bacillota > Clostridia > Lachnospirales > WQUN01 > JAISWZ01. The sequence continues at coordinate 19,270 of JAISZB010000301.1, forward strand.
ACCGCTTCTATGGAGACATTACAGGCGGCACCAACTACTCAGCTTCAGGATTCTGGATCCAAAAGGCTGTCCTGGCAGATGCGGGATATCCAGACGTATCAAATATGACTTTAGATAAATACTTCCAGCTTATAAAAGACTATATGGCGAAATATCCAACCATAGACGGACAGCCGACGATAGGCTTTGAGATTCTGGCTGCTTCCGGCAGGGAATGGGGCCTTACTAACCCTCCCGAATACTTGGCAGGAGCTCCAAATAATGGAGGCGTGATTGTAGATGAAAACAACCACGCGGAAATATTCGCCAATAAAGACATTTCAAAAACTTACTACAAGTATTTAAACCAGATGAACGCTGAGGGCGTAGTTGATCAGGAAACTTTCACTCAGAATCTGGATCAATATCTGGCAAAGCTTGCTTCAGGCAGAGTGCTTGGCATGTACGACCAGCGCTGGGACTTCGGAAACGCCTACGACTCATTGGTTGACGCAGGCAAAGACGAGCGGACCTGGGTTTCCCTGATGCCTGTATATGAAGGGAAAACCCCGTATTATGCTGATCGTGAAGTAATGAACATCAATCAAGGCTTTGGAGTATCCGTATCATGCAAGCAGCCTGACGTTGCCGTTTCCTTCCTGAACGCTTTGCTTTCTGAGCAGTGGCAGAAAAGATTGTCTTGGGGCATTGAGGGCGAGGACTATTCTGTAGGCTCAGACGGAAAGTTCACCAGAAGCCAGGATCAGCGCAACAACTCAAAGGATCTGGTATGGAGATCCTCCAATAAGCTTGAAGCTCTTCTCGATGTCATTCCAAAGCACCAAGGCACCTATTCCGACGGAAACGCCTATGGCCCGGACGACCAGCCGGCTGAATTCTTCGCAACGCTCAGAGATTACGACAAAAACTTCCTATCCAGCTATAACAAGCAGACTTGGAGGGATTTCCTCAACCAGCCTCCGGAAAACCCGGTTTACTACCCCGCCTGGAACATCGCATTGCCTGATGGCAGCGACGCTCAGATGGCCAATACGCAGCTTACCGATACATCCCTGCAGTTCCTGCCAAAGGCAATTTTGGCTCCTCCTGCGGAATTCGAAGACATATGGTCTCAGTATTTAGCTGAAATAGAAAAAATAGATATCAAATCCTATGAAGACGCCATTAACGCAGGCATTCAGGAAAGAATCGCGAATTGGGGCAACTAGCCCTCTTCCGGCCTTGCCATGCCGCTGAGAAAACGGCATGGCAAGGGGCCGACATCGAGTCACTGAAAGAGCTGGGCTGACGCGCATGGAAAAGCCCCGAATTTGCACAAGATTATGGGTCTTTAAACTCTAGCGGGCACGTCTTGCGTCCATTGATTCAAGCGCCGATTTTACAAGGATCTTGCATGCGCATTCTTGCTTTTTGCCCAGCTAAGTTTAAAGACCCAAGATTATTAAGCGTCTCAAAGGATAATCAAGCTTCAAAACAGGCGCATTCGACTGCGAATCGCCATATCAATTCCCAATGACGATAATGATGCGGATAGGTTAAAAAGGCCCCTTGTTGAATCCGCGGGAAAGAATTATTGTCCATCGTGCTCGCTTGTGGATCCCTAATGACATATCAGTGGCAATAAGCTTCCCGCTTTCTTCAAGATGCGCATTCATCATGAGGAGCAGGCGCTTTTCTCTCGTACATAACTTTTTGGCATAAAGCGGTGGAGAGAGCGTCCTGACGCATCACCGAAAATCCGCAGAATTTATCCCTATAAAAGCGTTGCGGCGGCTATGCCGGGCTTTCTTGACTGAGTTTCAGCCCAGGCTGTCAGCCTGAGGCCTTTGGTTAAAGCTTTGCCGCCGCAGCGTTTTAAAAAGAGCCCTTCATACCGATTTGCATTCAAATGTACCTATTTTGCTGGCTTGGCTAAACAGCGAGCGCCATTGATATCGGCATTTCGCACCTTGAAAGTGGATAAGCAAACCCAGAAATAGGCGCATTGGACTGCAAATCTGCATAAAGGCCGCCATATTAGGCGTTAGCCTTGAAGCCTGATGTTCCCGCAAAGTCCACTTAACGGAGCAGAGGGCTTATGCGTCTTGCCGCATCGCCTTCGTCACATGAGGCCGGGCGGCACATGAAAAAAATCTGATTTTAGCTTTATTATACACTCAAGCTCTGAATAAGCAGATGCGCTCCAAATTTTAGTTTTGTTGTAAGAAGCTATCTCTGGCAAGTATGGCATCCTCTTAGATAGCAGGTTTGCAGCCAAATGCGCTCCTATGCGCAGTCAGTATATATGCGTCTTTTATACTGATTTTCATAGAAAACCGACTTTTTTAGCTTTATTATACCTCGAGCTCGATTGATATCGGCATTACGCACCGCTCAGCGGACATTAAAGCTCAAAAAAAGAAACATTGAATGAAAATCGGCGTAGCTGGGTATGCCAATGCGCGTCGCAAAGGATTTTGCGGATTTATCAGCATTTGGCGCAAATCTGCCTTAACCTGAAAACCGGTCTGAAACCGGCGCGCTAGCGTATCAAGCAAGTTCAAGACTGGCGAATTCCCTGATCTTAAAGTATGCAACTTGAGAAAGGGATTCATCAATGATATCTCATAACTACAGGCATCTAGAGACGCAGTGGAAATAAGTTCAAACAAGCTGGCCAAGCATCGGCTTGGAGCGTCCCGCCGCTTACATCCAACCATCAGTTTCTCCGCGCATGCGGATTATATGGATGCGGCCGGTAAGCTCCTAGTTCGATACTGGATTCCGGAGCGCTTAAATGGATGCTCCGGCCCCATAATCGGTGCTTCGGCAATCAAAGGCTTTGCTAGGAGGCTCATAATGACCGCCAGGAAGGATCCTTGGAATAGCGGGAGGATTTGGCGCGCAATCATTTCTCAGCGAGAATTGATCTTCATGAGCGTGCCCCTCCTTTTATACAAGATACTATTTTCTTACGTGCCTGTCACGGGTTGGACGATGGCGTTTCAAAACTTCAAGCCTGCGATACGCACTTGGTATAAGCAGGAATGGGTAGGCTTTTCCAATTTTATAAAGCTCTTCAGCGGCATAAACGGGGAGCGGTTCATTAGGGACATAAGAAACACCTTGGCCCAGAGCGTCCTGACTTTGGTTCTAGGCTATGTCTGCTCGATATTGCTGGCGCTCCTCTTGAATGAAGTGAAGAATGTAGGCTTCAAGCGCGTCGTCCAAAACATCACGTACATGCCTCACTTCCTGTCATGGATTATAGTTGCCGGCTTGGTCTCCACCGCGCTGTCCCTTCCGTCCAGCGGGGGCATCATAAACACATTGCTTGTGAATCTGCATCTGGTCAAGGAGCCGATTCTGTTCCTGTCAAACCCCAACCATTTTTGGGGCATAGTAGCCGGCTCAAACCTTTGGAAGGAGCTCGGCTGGAACACAATCATCTATCTGGCCGCAATAACATCAATTGACGTATCTTTGTACGAAGCTGCCGATATGGACGGCGCAAACCGCTACCAAAAAATGTTCAGAATCACTTTGCCAGGCATAAAGTCCACCATAGTGATACTTCTGATAATGAGCATAGGATATATCCTGGAAGCCGGCTTCGAGATACAGTATTTCCTAGGCAACGGCTTGATAGTTGAGAAGTCGGAGACAATCGACATTTTCGTGCTGCGATACGGCATCCAGATGGGCAATTATTCTCTGGCGACCGTTGCAGGCATATTTAAAACGCTTGTCAGCATCATCCTGATTTCAGGCGCCAATTTCATCTCCGGCCGTTTGGGTGAAGAAAAGCTGATATAGGAGGGGTGCGTGTCATGGAGAAAAGGAAACGCAGGGACTTCAGCGCGGAAAATATAATCTTTACGACTCTAAACACCGCATTCCTCATTCTTCTGTCCCTTGCAATGGTCTACCCGCTTTTAAACACCCTTGCCGTATCATTCAACGACGGCATGGACACGGTTCGCGGCGGAATATACTTGTGGCCCAGAATATTCACGCTTCAAAATTTCCGCGTGATCTTCCACATGGAAACAATTTACGGAGCGTTTGTCATAAGCGTCGCAAAGACGATAGTAATAGTCATTACAAATCTTTTCTTCACCTCGATGCTTGCCTACACCATAAGCCGCAGGGAGTATATATTCGCAAAGCCGCTTACTCTGGCCTTTGTTCTGACAATGTACTTCAACGCCGGAATAATACCGAACTACATGCTGATAAAGAACCTGCATATGCTGAATACTTTTTCTGTTTATTGGGTTCCGAATGTCATAAGCGCATTCAATTTGATAGTCATCAGAACCTATATCAAGTCAATTCCGGAAAGCTTGGTGGAATCAGCGAAAATAGACGGTTCCGGCGAATTTAGAATTTTCATGCGCATCATCATGCCTCTGTGCGTTCCGACTCTTGCGACCATCGCTCTGTTTGTGGCGGTTGGCTCGTGGAATTCATGGTTTGATACTTTCCTGTACAATTCCGGAAAGCAAAGCCTTTCTACTTTGCAGTACGAGCTGCAGAAGCTGCTGTCAAGCACCTTGACCGCCTCGACCAGCGCCCAGGGTGGAGGCGCAAATGCCAGCGCCCAGGCGGGCGCCGTCAACGCTACGACTCCTCAGTCCATCCGCTCGGCCATCACCATCGTCGCAGCCGTGCCTATACTGGTGGTTTACCCGTTTTTGCAGCGCTACTTCGTAAACGGGCTTACTATCGGCGGAGTCAAAGAGTAGCGTCTTTCAAAGCGCATTCTAAACTGATGCGCGCATGGGAAAGCTCCGATTTTGGAGCTTGAGAGTACGGCGTAAAATTGAAGCTCCAACACAGGAGCATTTGGCTGCGCATATTCAAGCTCGCATCGCCATTCAATCAGCGCTTTAGCGCTGATTGAATGGCGGGCGTATGTTGCGAAGGCGCATTCAATTCAAGGGGATGTTAAATTGGCAGACAAATTCGAGCATCGCAAGCACACGGCTACGCTTCATGCGCATCTGCCGGACGGCTTGCCTGCGGTCGGCGTTTCAATAGAAGCCAGGCAGAAAACGCATAGATTCATGTTCGGGTGCGGCGGATTCGAAGCCCTGAATCTTTGGGAAGGCAAAAATGCCGTCCCGGCAGATTCCAAAGACAGAGCATTTATTGAAGACAGGCTGGAAAAGGCATTCGCAATCAACAATTACGCGACGCTTCCGTTTTACTTAGGCGCCTACGAACCGGAGGAAGGTCAAACCGATGAAGACAGGATGCGCTTGGCTGCCCAGTGGTATTCAGATCGCGGAGTGCGAATGAAAGGGCATCCCTTGTGCTGGCATACTGCCTGCGCGGACTGGCTGATGAAATACAGCGATGAAGAAATCATTCAGAGGATCTCCGGGCGAATTAAGCGTGAAGTTAAAGCTTTTAAAGGCTCAATTGACATTTGGGACGTCATAAATGAAGTTGTTATTATGCCAATCTTTGACAAGTACGACAACGCGCTCACCCGCGCCTGCAAAAAGCTGGGGCGCGTCGGCTTGGTTAAAGAGGCGTTTGCCTCTGCAAAGGAAGCCAACCCCTGCGCGCTCTTAATCTTAAATGACTTCAATGTCTCATCCAGCTATGAGGATTTGATTGACGCCTGCCTCCAGGCCGGCGTTCCTATTGATGCCATAGGGATTCAGTCTCATCAGCATCAAGGCTATTGGGGCGAGGAAAAAATCTTGGAAGTGCTTGACAGGTTTTCTCGTTTCGGCTTGCCTATTCATTTTACAGAAAACACAATCATATCTGGAGAGCTGATGCCTGCCTTCATTGATGATCTCAATGACTGGCAAACCGCTTTATGGCCTTCGACCCCGGAAGGAGAAGAGCGCCAGGCAAGAGAGCTCTCAAAGATGTACGAAATCCTCTTCGCGCATCCTCTTGTTCAAGCCATCACATTCTGGGACTCCGCAGACGGAGGTTGGCTAAATGCGCCTTCAGGCCTCCTCAGGGCTGATAACAGCCTGAAGCCTGCATATATAGCCTTGAATGAAAAAATCAACGGGCAGTGGCGGACAAACGAGCGGCTTGCAGCAGATGCAGCCGGAAAAATCAGATTCAGAGGATTTTTGGGAGATTACGAAGCAAAAGCTGAAAACGGCCTGTCTGGAGCCTTCAGCCTTGATAAGCGCGAAGAAATTGAGCTTTTCCTGTCTTAAGCAGTCATATTCCCCAAGAGAGATTCAGATCTTCTATTTTATATACTGACGCGCAAATGCAGCTTGATTTTTTGTCTCATCAATAATCAAGTTGCAAAGCCGATACATTTTATTGCGCCTCGGTATATTGATTCTCATAGGAAAGTTCAGAAAATGCAGATATGAAATTTCCTATTTTGAGCTTTGATATACAGCAAGAGCTAAATGCCGATATCTGCAATTAGCACCGCTCAATGGATAATCAAGCAAAAATATTTACATTTGACAGCATATGGGCATAATGGTAATATCTGGAGCATTAGCATTATTTATTAATTGTCACGCTTGTCAGCTTATGTGGAATTTTGCGTAAGCAAGGCTAATCCAGCCGCTATAGAGGCGCTTTGCAATGAAAGGAGCTGCTGCAATGCCAGCATCACGGAAATTATACTTGAAAAGATTTATAGCCGCCTTTACCTCTGTGCTCTTAGTTTTCACCATTATTCCAAGCGGATACGGCGCCGGACTCGTACACGCGGCTGAGCAAGCAGTTTACTCCGAGGACTTTTCATCGGAAGGAAGCCTCAACAATGTGCAGAATGCCGGAGCGACTCTTGAATGGGTGGAATCACGCTCATTCGACTCCCTTGAGGTAGACGGCGCCGTCTATGTAAAGGATCGAGCAGCTAACAAAGAATGGAACGGAGTTGACGTGCCGTTTCAGAAATTCTTGTCAGAGCCTCAAGACGGAGATGTGTACAATATTTCAGCCATAATCTATATTGACAGCGCCGATGTGCCTGCTGAAGGCTTTCCAAGCGGCGCCCAGATCTGCATCCAGCCGGTCGACAGCTACAGCTGGCCTGGAATAGCGGTTGCCATGACTACAGGGAGCGCCCTGCAATTAAGCGGAACATATACATATGATGAAACATCTTCTGACAGAGCTTTTAGAATTAAAGGCAATAACGACAGCGTGGGGATCTCGTTCTACGTAGGAGGCATAGCTGTTTCGAAAGAATCAGGCGGCGATGAAGCGCCGATTGAAACTGAAACTGTTTTCTCTGAAGATTTTTCTTCTGAAGAAAGCATAAGCGGCTATCACATTCAACCTGCGGGCGCAACCCTTGAATGGGTAGAATCAGCCTCGTTCGGCTCTCTTCAGATAGAAGGCGCCGCCTATGTCACGGATCGCGAAGAAAACAAAACATGGAACGGGTTGGATATACAGTTCGAGAAATTTGCATCTGCGCCAAAACAGGGCGATGTGTACAACATTTCAGCAACCGTTTATATAGACGACGCTGATATTCCGGCTGAAGGCATTCCAAGCGGCGCTCAGTTTTGCATACAGCCGGTCGACAGCTACTCCTGGCTTGGCATCTCAGCCAATATGGAATCGGGAAAGGCCATCCAGCTAAGCGGCGCATACACGTATGATGAGAGTTCATCAGACAGAGGCTTCAGGATTAAAACGCTTGACGACACTCTAGGGATATCCTTCTACGTCGACAGCATCGTCATCACCAAAGAGTCTGACGGGGAAGAAGAGCCGTCGGAACCCGAAGAGCCGACTGACAAGGATGTTTATACTGATTCAACTGTAATCCTTGAATTTGAAGAGCAAGCCGATATGGACAAAATTTCCGCCGCCGGCGGCGCTGGATCGCTAAGCCAGGCGTCAGGCAAGGTTTTCGCGGGAAACAGCGACGGCTTCAGCGCATACATCGAAGGAAGAAGCGACAACTGGAATGGCATCGACATCATGTTCAGCTCGCTGGGACTTAAAAAAGGCGATGAAATTCTCAGCTTAACAGTAAATGGATTCCTGGACGCCGACGCTGTTGCGGAAGCCGGCCAGAAAGTCGCAGTTCAGAGCATCGAGTCGTACAGAGGCTATCTTGGAGATGCCGAAGTTTCACCGGGAGGCGCTTTTACGATATCAAATGTCTTGGAGCCTCCTTACGAGGCAGGATCAAATAATGATGTGGGGCTCCGCATTCAGACAACAGCCGGCCTTTTTCCGTTCTACATTGGAAACATCAGCTTTGAGGTTAGAAAATACGGCGAAGGCTCCTCTGAGCCGGACGAGTTCAAGAAAATTGACTTTGAAGACGGCACGACCCAGGGCTTCAGCGGCAGGGGCGGAAACGAATCCCTCTCTGTAACGGACGAAGAAAACCATACGGAAGGCGGCCGTAATGCCCTGAAGGTTGAAGGCAGAGCCCAAACTTGGAACGGTCCATCCCTCAATGTAACCAGCTTCATAGAAGAAGGCTGCAACTACCAGATTACAGCTTGGGTCAAGCTCATAAGCCCCGCCTCCACCCAGCTTCAGCTTTCGACCCAAGTCGGCAGCGGCGGCAGCGCAAACTATGTAAATCTGGAAGGCAAATCTATATCTGCGGAAGACGGATGGGTGCAGTATCAAGGAACATACCGCTACAGCAACATGTCTAGCGGATACGCAACCATCTATGTGGAAAGCGGGAGCGACGGAACGGCTTCCTTCTATATTGACGACATAAACTTTGAAAAGATAGGCGGACCCATCGAGCTGGAAGAAGAGCTTACTCCAATCAAAGACGTTTACGAAGGCGATTTTCTCATAGGAAACGCCGTGTCCATGGAAGACCTGGATGGCGTAAGGCTTGCTCTCCTAAAGGATCACTTCAATATAGTGACAGCGGGAAACGCCATGAAGCCGGACGCGCTTCAAGGCTCTCCCGGAGCATTCACCTTTGAGGGCGCGGACGCGTTGGTTCAAAAAGCGATAGACAACGGCTTCTTAGTACACGGGCACACCTTGGCGTGGCATCAGCAGAGCGGCTTTTGGCTCAACACTGAAGTCGGGGAGGATGGACGGACGCTCACCGATGAAAACGGGCTTCCGATATATCTGGATCGCGAAAGCGCCTTGAGCAATCTTACAACTCACGCTTACGAAGTCGTCAAGCATTTCAGCGAAACCTTCAATACGGAAGAAAAGCAGAATATAATATCTTGGGATGTCGTAAATGAAGCCATGAATGACAACCCGGCAAATCCTTCTGATTGGCAGTCGGCTCTTCGCTCTACAGCGTGGCTTGGCTCAGTCGGGCCTGATTATATAGAAGAGGCCTTTTTAGCCGCGAGAAGAGCGGATCCTAGCATTATGCTCTATTACAACGACTACAATCTAGACAACCAGCAAAAGGCTGACGCGGTCTGCGCCATGGTTCAAGACATAAACAGCAGATATCCTGATGTTGAGGGCCGCCCGCTTATCGACGGCGTGGGAATGCAAGGCCATTACAGGCTTGGCATCAACCCCGCAAACGTTGAAGCTTCACTCGAGAAGTTCATTTCTCTCGGAGTTGAAGTCAGCATCACCGAACTTGACATCCAAGCGGGATCAAACGGCGTTTTAAGCGATCAAGCGGCAGAGAGCCAGGCATATCTTTACGCCCAGCTGTTCCAGATCTTCAAATCTCATGCCGCTGATATCGCGAGAGTGACATTCTGGGGCATGGATGACGGCACCAGCTGGCGCGCATCCTCCACTCCAAATCTGTTCTCCGCGGATCTGCAGGCAAAGCCCGCTTACTACGCGGTTATAGATCCGGATGCTTACATTGCGGGGCATGACGAGCTGGCCGTTGGAGAAAAAACCTCCTCAGCGCTCTACGGATCTCCTGAAATAGACGGCTTAGCCGACAGCCTATGGGCGGACGCTCAGGAGATTCCAGTCGACCAATATCAAATGGCGTGGCAAGGCGCAACTGGAATCGCAAAAGCGCTCTGGGACGATGAAAACCTATATGTGCTTGCGAGCGTTTCAGACGAGCAGCTTGACAAGGCCAGCCCGAATGCATACGAGCAAGACTCGGTCGAGGTGTTTGTCGATGAGGACAATGCCAAGTCGACAGCGTACCAGGATGACGACGGCCAGTTCAGAGTCAGCTTCGACAACGAGCCAAGCTTTGATCACGGGCACGGCGAGGGCTTTTTATCCGCAACAGAAGTTTCTGGAACAAACTACACGGTTGAAATGAAGATACCGTTTAGGGCGATAGCTCCTGAAAATGGAAAGCAAATCGGTTTTGACGTTTCTATAAACGACGCCAAGGGCGGCAGCCGCCAAAGCGTTGCCGCATGGAGCGATTTATTCGGAACCGCCTATACAGATCCTTCCGTTTTCGGCACGCTGACACTGATAGGAAAGCCTGAGGCGGCACCCGAACCTTCGCCCGAACCTTCGCCAGCGCCTCCAACCTCTACGCCTGCTCCAGAAGCGCCTATATCTTCCAGCGACAGTTCACCTTCGGCATATGTGCCTGTAACTGTCACAAGTTATGATGATCACACCGACTTGTCCATAAGCTGCCTTGGAGCATCCAATGCGGACGGAGTTTTCACAGTCCTTGTACCCAGCTATGCCACAGACGCCCTGCTGGCAAGGCTTGCCGGGCTTGACGCTTCGGACGGCCCGTTCAGCGCGTCAATCGCGGTAAAAGCGGATAAGGCTTCAGATGAAGCGCACGCTAGGATTTCATGGACCGGGATCAAGAGCCTCATTGCAAACGGGGCGTTTTCCAGTATCAGCATTGCATTCGATACAATAGAAGTTAAATTTGATAAAGTAGCTGTTGAGGCGATACTCAGCGCTTCCTCAGGACAAACAATTGACATCGCAGCCGCTAAAGTAGGATTTCCGGAGCTAGACTCTGTTTCAGCGGCTAAACTTGGCGGCAGGCCAGCCTACAATATCTCTATTCATAACGGAGACACAGCGGCAGCAGATTTCAATGGCGGGCTCATGACATTGAAGATCCCATATGCGCTTGGAGAAAATGAAGACCCTGACAGCATCTTGGGATACTATGTGGAAGGCGGAAAAGAGCTTAAGCCTCTTAGAAGCGTGTACCAAGGCGGCCGCGTTTCAATGAGTTCATTCCACTTGTCGTCATTTGCGGTCGGATTCAATCCTGTCAGCTTCAAAGATGTCTCAAGCGCCGCCTACTATGCGGACGCAGCACAATATCTTGGAGCTCGCGGGATAGTATCTGGAGAATTGTTCAATCCCAATCAAGCGGCGACTCGCGGCGAGACAATTGTAATGCTTATGAAAGCCTACGGCATAGAGCCTCTTGAAAGCGCAACAGACAATTTTTCAGACGCAGCAGGGCCTTTTGCTGGATATTACGCTCAAGCAAAGAAGCTGGGCCTGTCGGCGGGAATCGGCAACAACCTCATTGGAGCGGACATTGCTCTTAATCGTGAGACGTTGTTCACTCTGGTTTATAACATCTTGAACAAGCTCGATGAATTGCCCGCAATTAAAGAGCCTGTAAAAAAAGCTTCAGATTTCTCAGACTACAGCGAATTCTCAGAGTGGTCAAAGGATTCCATAAATTGGTTGACTGAAGCGGGAAAGCTCGTAGGAGACGGAGCCAGGTTCATGCCAAAATCCATCTCTGAGAGAGCTCAGATATCGGCAGTCCTTCACCGCTTGCAAACAGGAATTGCGCTTGACTGATTTAAAGCCCCCGGAAGAACCTTCCGGGGGCTTTTCTTGAACTCTTAATTGAGCATTGAATCCCAGAAAGGAATCTTCTGATATATCGCAATAGCGAGCGAAACATGTCGATTGCCTAGTTGAGTTGAAATTTTTCTTGCGCAATGCCAAACCTCGCGAATATCAGTATCGCGTGTGTTTGCGCCAAAAACAATCTCTCAAATTGTTTTCAAAACTGCTAGCTAGATTAGTGGCATGCTCACACCGCCTAGCGCTCAACAGCGAATACGCGCGCAAAACTCTTGAGACGGGGGCTTCTCGCGCCATGCGGCTATCGGCGCAATCATTCCACGAGCCAGCCTCGTATGTCCCGCGGTTTCAACTTATCTTAGCTAAGCAGGGTTATTCTTGTTTGCCGGCCATATATTCTTCAAAAAGCAATGCGTAGTGCAATCTTTAAGACCTTGCCAATTCATCGCACCGCCTAAAGAGCTGGACGGCTTCTTGGCAATCGGTTGTTAAAACTGTCGACAGGGGGATTGAGGGCGGGCATGGGCTACTCAAGCAGAAGCTGCAGCATGATATTTTTCTCGCATTACAGTCCCACAAGACAGGATGCCTGCTCCTCCGTGTACATGGCCAGCCTCTCGCCCGCTGCGTACTGGGAGGCAGAGGTTATTGCCGAGGAGAGTCGGATCGGCAAAATCAACTGCCGACTGCGGAAAATCATCAAAAATGTAGCTGATATCGATACTTTGAGACAAACTCTTCCGCATCTCAGAGTTGCGCCTTCAAGTTTGGTCGGGGAAACGCTGAAAATATATTGTTTTCCATTGGTAATTCATGGTATAATTCATACGGTGTGTAAGGGGTCTTTGCCCTATGAGTCCTCGGCAGGGCGGAAATCATCTTATTCAAGATCGATCCGGGATATTCAGCCAAAAGCTTATTGAGCAGATCTACGGGAGAAGATGCATTTATGCAGGAGTCGCTGCCTGTTGCGGTTATGACTTTCGTCGCGAAATTCAATGCTCCGAGCACATAATAGCGCTTCCTTCCGCTTGCCGTTTCGGTGAAAACCCTCTTCCCAGGCCAAACATAGGCGGGATGGAAGGCATGTATGATATGCGAGGTCCGCCAAAAAGCAAGCGCCCCGCCCCTTTTTTCGCGGAGCCGGCAGGCTGAAGCAGAACCGAATTCAAGAATTCCCCCTGTCTCTGGGGGTCGGCCTTGGACGGAAAGCTTCCGGCTTTAAGCCCATTGGCATTCAAAAATCTATAAACCGAGGGAATTGAAACTGTTGCGCCGAACTTGGCTTTTATTGCGCAGGCAGCCTCCCTGAGGGTTCTTGGCGGATTCGCGCCGAAATACGCAATCAGCTTCGCCTTAATGGCGCCGAGCCGCGGCTTTCTAGCGACCTTCCTCTTTATCTAATATAAAGTAAAAATCGGCGGCTTCTGCATTTTTTCATATTTTTTGTTGGTATTGTTGCAGGCTCCCAGCAAAGCCATGTGAAACAGAGATCGCGGCGGCAGCGGCCTGTGTCGCAGGAGGCGGGACGTCAACGTCCGCAGTCTTATAGACCATTGCATAATCAGGGAGTTCTCCGCGAGAGTTGAGGCTGATGTCGCCATTATTCGAAAGTCTTCTAAGTGCTGCAGGGCGTGATCTTTGAGAGAATCTCTAAGCCCATTTTCCTAGCTTCTGCATGTTCAGCATTCGTCATGTTTGCGTCTCGTCTTGTAGGCACTTGAGGTAAAAGGCGGGCTGTGGAGCAGGGGCGACATCACTGCTGGCGGCAATGCTATAGTTCCAAGTCCAAGCGTCATAACGATGGCAAGCAATAATGACATAAAGTTTTTCATGGCTTTTCCTCCTATTGACAGCAGTTGCGTCAACACAACACAGCAGTAGTCATTCAAATCAGTCCATCGACCTCTTCTTCTCCATCCCTGGAAACATGGTCTCGCTATAGCAGGTTGTTTTCAAGCGGTCGGACGCAGATATACCGCTTTTCATCAAATGTTCCTTTCTTTGAGCTTGATTGTCCATTGAATGGTGCGAAATGCCGAAATCGGCATTTTGCACTCGCTGTATAATCAAGCTCAAAAAAAGTTAATTTTATATGAAAAGCAGTATAGCAGTCTGGCGAAGTAAATATCATATGTCCATCCTTGATTATCACCTTGCGTGGCGTAAAATTAGCATGGACACTGTCGCCAAAAACAATTGCGCCAACATGAATGGGGTGTTGAAATATGAAAATGGTCATTTGTGAAGATGAACAATATTGGAGGGAGGCATTACAAGCGTCTGTCTCAAAATGGGCATCGTCAAAAAACATCGACGCCCATTTTAGTTGCGTTGCGTCGCCTCAAGAATTGATCGACAACCTTTCAATCCACATAGATGCTGATGTTCTGTTTCTAGATATTTCGCTGGGTGAAAAAGAAATAGATGGGGTGGATTTAGCTGGGTACATCCGTGGGACGGGCAGCTCCATTCCAATTGTTTTCGTCACATCTCATTCTTATCGCGCTGTCGATGGCTATGCAGTAGAAGCGATAGGATTCTTGGAAAAACCTATTGATGATATCAAGCTGGCTTTGTTTCTTGATAAAATCGTCAAGCGCAAAGGAAGCCAAACTGCTATAAAAGTAGTTGCTGATGGACGTATGAGCAAAATCAAAAAGAAAGATATTATTTATGTAGAAAGCAGAGATCATATCGTAATATATCATACGACTCAAAGCAATATTGAGGTGCGAGGAACACTTAGTGAGGCGCTGACCTCTTTAGGCGAAAATTGTTTCTTCCAAATCCATAGATCATTTATTATTGCTTTAGATAAAATCAATAGTATAAAAACTACCTATCCTTATTCTGTAAATCTAAACAAGGTAAAGGCTGATGATGATGACAATTTGCCAGTCAGCCGAAAATACATAAATGATTTTTTGAAGGTCTATTCAGATGATTTACTGGAGAGGTTAATATGAGCATTGGAGCTTTTATAATGGAGCGTCTAGCAGAAATCACAACCGTTTTTCTGCAGGTTTATTTTCTGTACCGCACGCTGGAAACAAAAATAAAAATACGGCGGCAATTCATAGCTGGCACTGTTTTTTTATGCATACGGTTAGCATATTATATCATCGGCTTGGGGTATCGTCCTTATTTTTCGGTATTAGCGGGGATTGTCTATGCTGGATTTGTTTTTCGCGGAAAATTTACGACGCGTATGGTTTGGACTGTCATTCCGGTTGTACTAGATGGAATAGTAGATGCAGCTATCATCAGCCTTTATATTTTATTCCCGGATACTTCTACGGCGCAAGTAGACGCAGAGGGGCCGACCCGTGCATTGATAATTATTGCCGCCAAAGCAACTCTTTTCGCAACATATCATTTGATTACAGGGAAGATTGATAAAAGCCACATAATTCTATTTCAGGACTGTATTTCGATGTTGACCGTTCCCATAGGATGCTGGATTATGTTGGAGTTTGTTTTCCAGTATGCTGACGCCATGACGGATAGGCAGGGTCTGCCGCTGATGGCGGCGGGAAGTTTTGTTCTGTTGCTGATGATGGCAAGCACCGTCGCCCTATATAATCGGATTACAGCGAACACAAAAGAATTGATGCAATCAAAATTGCAGCTCCGAACTTCTGAATTAACGCAAGATCATATCCGACAAATTAATAATATGTATTCGCAGCTATCGTCAATCCGTCATGACCTCCGCAATCATTTTGTTGCTATATCTGGATACCTGAAAGCAAAAAACTATGATGCTTTGGAGCAATATGTAGGAACCTTAAACGATGTAGATATGAGCGCCTTGGAATATGTTAATCATCCGGTTCTCAATGCCCTTATCTGTTCCAGAATGGCGATGGCGAAAGAAAAAACTATAGACTTCACCGCCAATGTCGCCTTGCCAGCAAACTTACCGATCAAGGATGTGGACTTGTGCATTTTGGTGAGCAATATACTGGATAATGCCTTTGAAGCCAACGAAGGGGCTATGGAACCGAAGTTTATCAGCCTATGCACCCGCGTGGTAAATTCATATTGGGTAGTCGCATGCCGCAATGCAACACGCAGACATGGCCAATACCGAACTTCGAGAGCTTTGAAGTCCACGAAAGAAATTGAGGGCATCCACAGTATAGGTACAAGGGAAATTCAGGAGGTAGCGGAAAAGTCCGGGGGATTCGTAACCTACCGCCACGAAAACTATGAGTTTACCACTTTGGCGACGATTAAGCTGCCCACTTGATATTTAAGCCATGAAGGAGGAATGTCTATGCTGGATATTCTGACAAGCAAAAGTACGGATTACTTGATACTAAATGAAGTCATTGCTGAAGATGATAGGGATGTTTACGAATACGGCTTCCATGCGCTGTACAATAACATCATTGATATTTCATCCATTGCAATAATATCCGTTTGGCTCAACCAGGTGCCGCAGACCATTCTTTACCATATTTCCTTTATCATCCTAAGAAATATTGCCGGAGGTTTTCACGCGAAAACGCATCTTAGATGCTTTATCATGTCAACGGTAATTTGGCTGCTCTCGCTGTTGGCCATTTCTATGATGGCCTTGCCCTTGAACTGTCTTGGACTTGCTGGCGTCGCCGTCGTTCTCATATGGGTGAAAGCGCCAGTAGAACATGACAACAGTCCTTTAAGCGCAGAAAAGCATAGACGCATGAAGCTTTATAGCCGTGTTGCCTCGGCAGTTTTTTTTACAATTATTCTATTTACATATCTGCTTATGAAAGAATATATTTGGATAGCAGTGTCGCTGGCCTACGGCATGGCCTCACATGCATTTCTGATATTAGGATCTCTGTTGCAGGCGCGTTTGAGCAAAACTAGGGGGCAGGCAGTAAATTTGCATCGGCCCATGCTATACTGATTTGCATTGAGAGTTCCTATTTTGGAGCTTGATTATACAGCGAGTGCAAAATGCCGATATCAGTCGCACCACTCAATGGATAATCAAGTTCCAAAATAGGTATAATTTGACTGCAAATCAGTATATTCACGCCACCAGATAGCTATACACGGCAAACCCCTTGAAATATCTGCCTGTATTACGGATAATTAGCTCTCAATCAGATATAACATTCTAGCAGTAATGAAGTGAGGTGAATACTATGAATCAGAAAATGGCTAAGTTGATCTCGACTGCGGTTCTGTCAATCGCAAAGAAGTCTTCCAGTACCGTATGTGATTGGCGCACCTACCAGCCCAAAGTACCTCAAAAGTTGCGGGAGAAGAAATAAGCCGACGCAGGCGGGCAGGAACGCGCATACTGTACGTATTTGGGGCGGAAGCGGTCAATAACGAGGTCTTAAGGGGTTCTAACCGTCAAATCCGATTGCATTTTCTTGAAAAGATTTGAGGACTCACTGCTTATCTTGGTAAATTTCTTTAGGTTCTGAACTTTCCTCAGTAAACTTTTCGGGTCTGTAATCTTTAATAAAGTGATAAAAACAACCGTGTATTTTTACAAGAAACATATGGCGCCGGCCCCCTATTCATGTCAAGCCTCTACTTGCACTCATGTTGCCGGAGGCGACACAGTCCTACCCATGCTATTCACGACGCCAGTATGCTATACTCGCCAAACCCCTTGAATAATATTCGCATCATCTCAATAATGAAGTAAGCAGCAAATCTTCTTTATTGAAAGGGGCGATTCCAATGGGCTTTGAGGTATTATAGAATTTTGTAAAGGATGCGTAGCAAAGGCGACTCAGTCGCCAAAATCAACTTGAGGGGGATCTATATGAAGACAAAACTGTTTGCAATTCTCTTCACTGCCATATTAATCATGCCGGGCACAGCCGTCAGTGCGGCAGGCATGCGGGAAGAGGACAGCCGCATTCAGCGGAATGCTTCTGATTATCTTTACAACTTCGTGGCGGACAGCTACGGCGAATACTACACGATTGACGATTGGAGCGCCAAGATTTTCAGCATTTCGGCGGATGGTGGAGAGACTGCGGTTGAAGCCGAAGTGGCTTACACTAAAACCCTGAAGGCTCGATCAGCGGATGAACTGCCGTATATGAAAGCAGCTGCCGGAGTGAAAGCGGCCTTGAGCGATTCGGCAAAGCGGATGGGCGGCCCCTTGGCAAAGCTAAGCGCATTGCAATTAAGCCAGGCTGCAAGCTTAATCGATAAAGACATCGCCTTCCAGCAGTCAGAATTAAAGCAGTACATAGGCGCGAAGCAAAACTGCACAAATCGCTTCAAATTGACTTTCAACACGGACAGCCTCGCTGTTGACGCCAATTCATTGCAGGTGTTCTATGGCGTAGATTATTTTCCAAAAGAAGATTTTTACATAGATTCAGAGGCTGTCATGACACAAGGCATCACCGAAAAATTAACGGCCCAAATAGCGCAAGAAGCATCCAGCCCAATAAAAGCTACGGTTGCGGCTAATCTGCCCGTGTACCATAGATTGACCGCGCGCGCATATGCGCAGACCTATTGGAAACCTTATAATACGGCTTATCCCGATCAAAATCCCAACGGCGGGGATTGCGCCAACTTCGTTTCGCAGTGCATCTTCGCCGGCGGCATACCTAAAGACAACCTGTGGTCTTCAACATTGAACAATTGGACGGTCTCATGGGTCAACACCGGAAAAAACGCGCAGGCCAACAATGCGGGGCTTTGGAGGTACATGACCAACAATCAAGGCACGTCAGGCAAGCAGTATTTTTACGAATGCCTTAGATCCCAAGCGGCCGCCGGCGGCTTCATCCTTTGGAAAACCGGCTATTCCCATGTCGCGTTCATTGTCGCGAATGACACGGTTACAATGCAATATAATGCGCACAATTATGATCAGCATGAGGTAAGCTTTTCTACATCCGAGTTCGCAAACAATGATTACCGCTTCTTCTTTTCAACTAACTACGCCAATGACTAAGGCATAAATGATTCCATCGCCATGAATGCGCAACTTTTTGATATTTTGATCTCAAGACGCCCTTTGGAAATGGAGGGTGCGAGGATGCGGAATTCATGGCGCGCAGAGAAAGGAGATTCATCATAATGAAGACAATATTGATTGGATTGGCGGCCGCCGCGGCCGTGCTTGCGGCGACGGCGGCCCCGGCATTTGGAGCTATAGCGGCGACCCCCACAAGCTCGACGGTTTCGGTGGACGGAAAGCCGATAGCCTTTGATTCGTACAACATCAACGACTACAACTATTTCAAAATACGGGACGTGGCCTTCGCCCTGAACGGCGGCGCAAAGCGGTTCGCCATCGCATGGGACGCCGGCGGCAACGCCATGACTCTGACTCCCGGGGCGGCGTATGAGCCGACCGGAGAGGAAATGGCATCGAAAGGCTCGGAGAAAAAAACGGCGG
>JAISZB010000377.1 GCA_031269465.1 Clostridiales bacterium
CCGAACCAGTAAGTTCGATTCCGAACTGCTGCAGGGATGATGCAGCAAAGAGGACTGCGCCTCCGCAAATGCCCCCGAAAAGCATTTGCTTGACATCAGCGCCCGCAGAAGATTTCTCAAAAAGCAGAATGACAGGAACAAGGGAAATCGAGCCAACAGCAAAGCGGACTCCATTGAAAGTAAAGGTTCCCACAAAATCCATTCCGACGACTTGAGCGACAAATGCAAAACCCCAAATCATCGCAGTTAAAAACAGGTAAAGAATAGACGCAACTTCTTCTTTTTTAATTCCCATCACCATCTGCCATTTGATTTTTTGAAACCGAAGCGGCATTGCCGCCGTTCGCATAGCGCAATCAGAGGGCGTCCCGCAAAGGTCTTCGCAATATTCGCAAGCCCTCTATAGAATGCTGTTTAGAAACTGTCTCGTTCTGGGATTCACAGGATTTGCGAATATTTCCTCTGGTGAAGACTCTTCTGCAATCGCTCCGTCAGCCATGAAGATTATCCTGTCGGACGCCTCTTTGGCAAAGCCCATCTCATGCGTAACTACAAGCATAGTCATTCCGCTTTCAGCAAGCCTTCTCATGACTCCGAGAACCTCTCCGACCAGTTCCGGATCCAAGGCGCTCGTTGGCTCATCAAAGAGCATGATTTTCGGCTCCATCGCCAGCGCCCTGGCAATGGCGACACGCTGCTGCTGCCCCCCGGAAAGCCTTGAAGGGTATTGATCCTCCTTGTCAGCCAAGCCAACCTCTGCCAGCCGATCCCTTGCTATGGACAAAGCGTCTGCCTTTGAAATTTTTTTAGCGTGGATTGGGGCAAGCATGACATTCTCAAGAGCCGTTTTATGTGGAAATAGATTGAAAGACTGGAAGACCATGCCCATTTCCAGCAGAAGCCTTTTGTACTCTTCATGCTCCAAGCGGAAAACCGTAGCGTTGTCGCGCCTTTCCAGAAACAGCTCTTCGTCGATGAATATCTTTCCGCTAGTGATCTTCTCCAATTGGATCAAAGACCTCAGAAAAGTCGACTTTCCAGCTCCGGAAGGGCCTATTATGCAAACTACCTCGCCTTGCTCCACTTTCACAGTCACGTCTTTGAGCACTTCCAAATGAGCGAAATTCTTGCAGATGTTCTCGGTGCGGATCAATGCCACAATTATTCCCCTCCTATTGGTATAAAGAAAATCTCTTTTCCAAGCGCGTAAATATGAAGGTAAACAGAGCCGTTATGACAAGGTATATGATCATTGCCGGGATATAGACCAAGACGGAGCTTGCCGAGCTTGATATGGATCTGGTCACATGCGTCAAGTCAGAAAGCGCTATCATGGAGACAAGTGAGGCGTCCTTGAGCATCATTATAAACTCGTTTGCAACAGGCGGAATAAGGCGGCGTATGGATTGAGGAATGATTATAAGCCTCATTGTCTGGGCGTAAGTCAGTCCGAGCACGCTTGAAGCTTCAAACTGCCCCTTTTCAATGGACTGGATGGCCGCCCGAATAATTTCCGCGCAGTAGGCCCCTGAATTCAAGGAGAACGCTATGAATGCCGCCAGGAATTTGTTGTTTATCGCTAAGACGGGGCTGATCTGAGGGAGGCCGTAATATATGAAAAACAGTTGCATCAAAAGCGGAGAGCCTCTGAAGAAGAATATATAAGCGCCGCAAAACTTATTCACAGCCTTGTTTTTGGATATCTTACCCAATGCAAGGAAAACGCTCAGAAAAATCCCTGCAAATGTAGCGGCTATAGTAAGCAGAACCGTGATTCTAGCGCCGCCCATCAAAGCGGGCAGCCACAGGATTACATCCGCTATGCTTGTCATAAATCCATCGTTTACATTGTAAATCCGTCCTGCAAATCCCATGAACGTATCTGTTGCAGCCGTTTTTACATTTTTTCCTCGGATAATGTTGAAGACGACATAGTCGCTGTATGTTTCGCTGTATCTGTCACCCGCATCCGCGATCAGATCTTCTGACAGGCTTAAGGACATTTCGCCGCGTGAAGGCTTGACGGCGGCAAAAACTGCAGCGACCGCCAAAGCGGCAAGAATTATTGCAAGCGTTGCCCTGAACTTTTTGGTTTGATATGGTTTTTCGCCATCAGGCCTTTGCTCCATCCCAATACCCCCGTTTTGCGCTTTACTGATGCTCACTGATTTTCAGTCCTGATTATACAGCGCTTAAATGGATAATCCGGCCCCAACATCGACGCATTTGACTGCTCATCAGCATAGCTCGAATTAATGACGCGCAAAAATAGCGCAACTGTCAAGCATTTTAACGCAAATCTGCCGATTTGCATCAAATGTTCCTTTTTTGGAGCTTGACTGTCCATTGAACAGTGCTATACCGATTTTCATCATACGTTCCTTTTTTGGAGCTTGATTATCCATTGAACGGTACGAAATGCCGATCGGCATTTAGCACTAACTGTATAATCAAGCTCTAAAAAAGGCAATTTAGTACGAAAATCAGTATAAATGCCGATATCGGCATTTAGCCCCTTAAAAGTTTAAGACATGCTCCCGAGCAGGCGGATTTGGCTGCGCATCGTCATTTCGGCTCTTTCTTCAATGCGAGGGCAGACAATGCTGAAATGGCGTACGGCTCCTTACGCCATACGCCATTGTATGCACTGATTCAAAGAGAGCATGTGAGTTTTACTGAAGGAAATCTCGGCTTCACACCGCCGATTGCCCCAAGAATCAGAGCTTCTTTCCATAAGCCTTTCCCGGCGGAAAGACAACTGAAATGCAGTCAATGCACCTGGGAACTTGCATGTGCAATCAGTATAATTCTACTTATTCAAGCCAATTCTGCCTGATGGTGTCCAGCTCGCCGCTCTCTTCCAGTTTTCTGAGAGCCGCATTTATCGCGTTTAGAAGCTTATCGTTGCCTTTCTTGACGCCGATGCCAAATGTTTCAGCTTCCGCTCCAGGCTCTGAGGACTGGATCCATGTTATTTCGAACACATCCGGCTCTCTGGCGACATATCCATCAGCGACAGTGCTGTCTGCCAGGACGGCGTCGAGGCGATCAAGGCGAAGATCGTCGAAGCAGTTCAAGACTTTGTCATATTCGCTGACCTGGCAGCTGATAACATTGGTATCTATGAGATCCGCCAAATATTCATCAGAAGTGGTGGCATCCTGGTATCCGACGCTGAGACCGTCCAGGCCTTCTACGCTCGTTACCGGAGCATGGCCCTTCTTGACGACGATCGCCTGCCAGTTCTCTATGTAGGGATCAGATAAATCCATTATGCCTCTGCGTTCTGCATTGATGGTGACGGCTGATATTACGCAATCGTACTTGTTGATGTCAAGCCCTGCGAAAATGCCGTCCCATGCGGTATTTTCCAGTTGGGTCGTGACGCCGAGCTCTCTGGCTATAGCCTTTCCCAGATCAATGTCCAAGCCTATGGCTGTAGTTCCATCGTCGTCGAATATCTCAAACGGCGGGTAGCTTATCTCGCAGCCGATTTTCAGCACGCCATCCGTCAGAAGCCCTAAGTCGCTTGCGCTTGCGGCAGGCGCCGAAGTGCAAGAAGCAAGCGCGGACGCCGTCAACATGGCACTCATGAGCACTGCAAGGAACTTGTATTTTTTCACTATAAAATCACACTCCCTAAATGTTATTTCAAGCCCAACGCCATGTATTGGCTAAAGAAAATCAAGCATTTGAGCTAGGCGAATATGAGGCGTTTGCATTGGAGCCGAAAATGATGAGGTATTCGCCAGATTATTTTAGCAAAGAAGCGTCTTAATGTCAATGAATAAAGAAGCCCAAAGGTCTAGAGAAGAGCTGAAGATCCTTTGCCGCGCCTTTTTCTTAAGGGAGGCTAAAAATAAAGCTGCCATCTGGAAACAAGCGCAAATGTCCTTTCATGTTGTTTCAGGTCTGTTTTGCGTGTATTTGGGTAATCGAAAAGGCTCTTTGCTATTTAGGGATTAGTTCTCATTGAATCGCATGTTCCAGCCCTCTCCGATTCTCATTCAGCCAGATTTCTCAACAGCGCCTTCGGTTGCGGCATTGGAGTTGCTCCGGGAATGGACGCGCTCAAGAAGTGGCCTGTCAGCTGCTCGGTCGTAAGCTCCCTGCTGGTGCTTAAGTATATTCTCTGGCTCTCTTCTTCAAATGGAGCGTCTTTAGGCCAGCGCAACACTATTTTGACTTTGGAGACTCCCTTGATTTTGCCTGAGTAGACATATGTATAGCAATCTTCGCCGTCCAATTGGGACAGGCTTAAGTCTGACATCTTCAAAGTCTTGACGAACTCTGTTATCTGAATGCCATCCCTTCTGTGGGACTTTGGAAAAATCTTTCTGTTGCTCTTTAAAGAGCCTATATAGTCAAAGCCAATCTGCTTCGCCATTTTCAGTATAGCTTCGCAGCTGTACCAGCTGTCTGCCAGAACAAAGCCTTCTCCGGGGGGATTTGGCAATGACTCGAGCATCGTTTTTGCAATGTCGATTTTACTGTCGCTGATTTTTTCGTACTTGGCGCAGTCATACGGCAGCATCAGATCCCCGCACTTGAGCATCGCCATGACATATTGTTCGCTGTCGCCCGCCTGATCTCCGCCGTCTTTTTTATCCTCGGAAAAATCGCTTATGATAATGTAGATGGGAAGACCCGTCAGCGACGATTTGCTCCAGATCCTCCTGGCCGTATAGCCGCGCATTTTCTCGAGAAAGAACTTGTCCTCTTTTTTGCCGCCATCGTAAATTTCGGTTAATATAAACTTTGCAAGATACCCGACGTGTTTTTCGGCTTTCAATCCAAGCAATCCGAAAAGCTTGCTCAATCTAGCCCTTTTGCCCCAGAGATCTCCAAACATTTAAATCTCCCCTTTATGTTGTTATACTGCTTGATACGCAAGCCCGAAGTTCATAGCTTTTCGCCCGCAATTCAAAGCTGGGGCAATAAGCTTTTCCCTTGGGAATGCATAACGTTGAAAGACAGAATCCATTAGTATGAGGATCATTCTCATGCGAGTGTGAAGCGAGGCATGCCATTGCGTGAAAGGAGAAAAGCAACTGGATGAGGACATTGCATGGGCTTTTTCTCTTTTGCCAATCGGAGCTAAGCATTTCGCACTTCCTTTGCGCTTGACATGGGGTCTTTCAGCTTTAGCCATTCCAGCGCCCCTTTTTGTGGGGCGAAAGTCAGATTTTATTTCATTGCGGCCTCCTCAGGTGGCTTTCTCAAGCGCGGTGGAAATTCGGCATGAATTGCGGCAAAGCCTGAATGCATCGCGGGCTGATGCGCTCAAGCCGGAGTAAACGCATAAATGGCATCTGGTTCCGGAGATTTAAATCTACGCTGCTTTGCATTGGATAGTTCCGATTTTGATGCAGGATTGTACAATTAGCGCAAAATGCCGACGTCTGCATTTCGCACCTTGAAAGTAGACAGTCAGGCATTAAAATCGGTACATTTGACCGCAAAGCGGTATATACTGATGCGCAGTCAAATCCATAGATTTCGCAGCTTGGTATCCGCTTTTGCTGTAGCAAGCATAAATATAGGTATTTTCATAATGCGCATCATTTAAAGCTGGATCCTAATTTCATGAAAATATAAGCATTTCAAGATATTTTCAGTGCAATTCCCGCGTACGTGCAAGATAAATCCCGCTATTGGGTAAGATTTATCCGGCTATTGATACATGCCGGCATTTTTGCGCTCATGAAAAAAATCGGCTTTTCTGGGGCGTACTTGAGATTAAAAATTATGCTAAGAAGACCCTCTTCTTTTTAGCATAGAGTCTCAAACGCGCCTTAAACTCAGGCAGTATTGATGGATTGCTTATATAGTATACTATATTCTATGCTAATTGTTTAGCATTTCTTTGAACAAATTTAAAATTTTCTTTACTTTTTGCTGAATAGTCAATAAATGGCAATGTCAAACTACAAAAATGAGAGTTAATTTGTAATTAATTGACTAATATATGTAGCCTATGCGCTGAGCTTTTCATTATATCCCTTATATTAAAGCCTATGCTCTCATAGTGCAATCGTCGCCTCAGCAGGCGGGGCGCATCCTTGAGAGGCTGAGCCCTTGCGCAGGCGAACTCGGATCTCCTTTTCCAGCATTTAGCGCTCCGAGAAGATCATAATTAGCCGATGCCGCCTTTTATCTCTTAATTCTTATCCTCAGTGAAGTAATATACCGTCAACCAATAGAATTCATGATGATTGGCATATGTAATCAGCCCATTCTGAACTCAGTTTCCAAATGAGGATGATAGAGTTCTACACATTATAGATGTTTAAAATATGAACGGAAATTTAAAATGCGCATTTGAACGCTCAATAAGTCTCCTAAGATGGGCGGTTCGAATGGAATTCCTTTTTATGCTGATGAAGCTTCATATGCATCCCAGCATATCATTGACCGATATGGATGCCGCAAATAATGAATTGACATCAGCATTGAATTGGTATAATCTATTATTGGCGTAACCGTTTCTTCTTTTATGTATCTGAAAAGATAAATTTGCGTTTAAATTTTAAACAAACGCCCAGCTTCTTGCAAATTTCATTTTTCATTCAGCCATGACTAGGCTCTCAGCCCTCGGCGGAATGAAAAATGAAATTTGAGGCTCAAGGCTGAAAGAACCTTAGTCCATTAAGCGGATAACGCCAAATTAATTTTAGAAGGGAGATAGCTGTGCGCAGGCGGGAGCGCCCGCTTGATGTGAACACGTGTTAATTCATGGGTTGACGGAAAATGCGCAAAGCGAAGCGCAATGCAGTATAAGGATTTTGGCAAAACAGGCATAAAAATGTCAGCATTAGGTTTCGGAGCAATGCGCCTTCCCATGGTTGAGATGAACGGCCAAAGGGAAGTAGACGAAGAAAAAGCAATTCCTGTCATTCATAGGGCTTTCGAGCTGGGCGTAAACTATATTGATACAGCGCCCTACTACTGTGAGAAGCAGAGTGAGATAGCTGTTGGAAAGGCGCTTAAAAGCTGGAGCGGAAAGGTTTATCTTTCAACGAAAAACCCCATAGAGGATGCTTCAGGAGATCATTTTAGGGACAGGCTTGAACGCTCTCTAAAGAATTTGGGCGTAGAAAGCATTGATTTCTACCACATGTGGGGGATCAGCCTCGATTCATTCAAAAACAGGATCATGGCGCCCGGCGGCCCCATGGAAGCGGCTATAAAAGCCAAAAATGAAAGGCTTATAAAACATGTCTCCTTCTCTTACCACGACAAGCCTGAAAACTTCAGGGAGATAGTGGACAGCGGATTGTTTGAGTCTGTTCTCATGCAGTACAATCTCCTAGATCGCTCCAACGAGGAGAATATAGACTATGCCAATGAGCATGGACTGGGAGTAGTAATAATGGGTCCTGTGGGCGGCGGCCGCCTTGGCGCTCCCAGCCCGGTCATAATGGAGCTTCTTGGAGGCAAAGCGAAAAGTTCCGCCGAAACTGCCCTGCGCTTCGTCCTTTCTAACAAGAACGTAAATATTGCTCTCTCAGGAATGAACACCATCGCCATGGTTGAAGAAAATGCTGAGATAGCTTCCATTTCAGGCCACCTGAAAGAAGATGAAAAAGCTAAGGTTCTGGAAATGATGGCTGAAAACAAGCGTCTCTCAGAGCTTTACTGCACAGGTTGCAACTACTGCCAGCCATGCCCTCAAGAGATAAAAATCCCCCTCGTCTTCAACCTCATGAATTATCACCGCGTCTACCAAATTACAGGCTATGCTAAAGACGAATACAAGAAACTCGTCGACGGCACAGGCTGGGATAAGAGCAAACTTGCCCCGGACTGCATTGAGTGCGGACAATGCGAAGGCAAATGTCCCCAGCATCTAGAAATAATCAAGCAACTTAAAGAGACTCATGCCGCTCTGACGTAGACATGTAGATTTGCAGTCAAATGCACCTATTTTGGAGCAAGACTGTCCGCTCCGACGACCTGTATAATTAAGTTCAAAATAGGAGCTTTCATATGCAAATCAGTATCTTTGCCGCCTGCAACATATTGTTCGGTTATACCCCTTCGCTCAGCCGATTTACACTGTCGTAAAGCGGGCCTTTAAACTCTAGCGGGCGCTGCCTTGCGTCCAGGGGCTCAGGCGCTGATTTTACAAGGTTCTTACATGCGCGTTCTTGCTTTTTTCCCAGCTAAGCTTAAAGACCCCGTAAAGCTATACCGATTTTCATTCAATGTTCCTTTTTTGGAGCTTCAAGCTCCAAAAAAGGTAATAATATATGAAAATCAGTATAAATGAGCCGATTTTGAAGCCTGACTATCCTTTGAAGGGTGCGAAATGACTATAACCACATTTCGCACTAATTGTATAGTCAAGCCTCAAAATCGGAGCATTTCCAATGCGCGCGCTTTTGCCTGATAGAGGAGCTGGCAATAGCCTTGATCGCACGATATTTACGCTTCTTTAGCGCAAAGCTTGGACTCTGGGCTTGCCTTAAATGCAGAGTTCTGCCGACGAGCGAGCTTCCTGGCTGGGAAAGCGGGGGCTTGCCGATTTCCTGGAAATCTTTACTAACCAGTTAAATCTTTGAATCCTCCCCCTTTGCTTGCTTAAGCTTGTGCGAGAGTTTTGAATTTTGATCTTGCATCAAATACGGCGCATTTAGCTGTGCGTCCGTATCGACCCGCTCAATCCCCAGGCAATCATCTCGATATCGCCCGAAGGAGGGATTTGCTGCAGCCATGCTCAAATTGCCTGCGCGCTCAGAAGCTGCCTGTTGGGGGGAGCTATAGGAGATGCGGCGCTGACGAGCTGTTCCGGCCCCAACTCGCTGCTTCCTGTAAAGTTGCCTGAACACTTGTTGATAACGATTAACCGAAGGCGTATAATTAAACTGTAAAATCGCAGAAAGACGTGCGGAGATTTGGCTCTGACAAGAGGATTAGGCAATGAAAAGAGACAAGCTGTCCATCCACGACATCGCGAGGCTTGCGAATGTGTCGGCAGCCACCGTGTCCAGGGTTATAAACAACAGCGACAAAGTAAAAGCTGAAACGCGCGATAAAGTCCAAGCCATCATTGATGAGAACAACTTCAAGCCCAATGAGCTTGCGCGTGGCCTGTACACAAAGAGATCCAAAGCCATCGGGGTTATAATGCCCGAGATCTCAAACCATTTTTTCGCCAAGATGTTCATGCAGATAGAAAAGGCCGCCATGACGCACGGCCAGAGCGTGTTTCTTTGCAATACTCTAAGCGACAACAGCCTTGAGGACTATTTTGTGGCATATCTTTCGGACAAGCAAGTAGACGGGCTGATTCTTTTAGGAGGGAGATGCAACGAGTCAAAGCCCAACAAGAATTACATCGAGTTTCTCAAGAAGGAGGTTTTAGATATGCCCATCGTAACCATCAACGGCAGGTTTGAGAGGTACAAAGGAATGTACGCAAGCGTCTCCTCGGACGAGTATTCCACAACCTGCAAGGGCGTGGAGCGCCTTCTTGGGATGGGGCATTCGAAGATAGGATTTTTGGGGGGAGTGGTTGGGGTCACTTCAACCGACATCAAGATCAAGGCTCTCCAAAAAATGAAGAGCGCAGGCGGGTTTGCCGCAAAGCCATCCTGGGTGGTGCATGGGGGCTACGACTACGCCAGCGGCGCATTCTGCATGGAGTCCCTCCTAGCCCAAAAAGATCTTCCCACAGCGATTATCGCAGTGAATGACGAAGTGGCCGCAGGCGCCATCAACTATTGCGTAAGAAGAGGATTGCATGTGCCAGAGAGCTTTTCCATCTTAGGGTTTGATGACAGCGCTATAGCGACAACGACACTTCCCGCTATAACTACATTCGCCCATCGATACGAGGAAATCGGAAACACTGCCGTGGAGTTTCTCTACCGAATGATATGCGGCGACGATCCCTCTTCAATCGAGTCAGAGTCTTCTTGGCATGTGGTTCTTGGAATGGACTTCATTGAAAGGAGTTCTTGCAAGAGATTCTGTACAACTTCCGTTTGACGCTTTTTGCGAGCCAAGGGCGCCAGATCCTTGAGGCAAGTTTTAAACTGCCCTGAAAGTCCGTGATATACTGATTTGCATATGAATCTGCCTATTTCAGCTCGAATATTAATGAAGCGATCTCGACTGATATCGGCATTTCGCACTGCTCTATGGATAATCAAGCTCCAAAACAGACGCATCCGGCTGCATATCTCTTTAAAACGAAATGCCATGAATTTAGGATTTTCTAAAATAGTTATACCGATTTTCATCAAATGTTCCTTTTTTATTGATTATCCATTGAATGGTGCGAAATGCCGATATAGTCATTTTGCACTCGCTGTATAATCAAGCTTCAAAAAAGGTAATTTTCAATGAAAATCAGTATAATTGGCTTGGAATAGACCTTGCCGCTTAATTACGGATAAGATCTTAGTGTTGGCTGGAAAAATATGAGGCGTTGCGAAAACTGGCAACGCCTTTTTCATTTGCGCTAATCACCAAGCGTCGCAAACAGGCTGATCAAGGCAAGCGCTTATATTGAAACGCGAAAGTTTAAAGAGCCCCAGTAGCAAACCGCAAAACTTCTAAGGCCAAGCTTGAGGGAAGCGCAACAATGATGAAGCTTTTTTTAGATATTAGAAAAAAGGCCCTTCAGCTCTTTAACTAAGTATCCTGTCAAATATTGAAGAGATCCCAATGACTGCAAATCAGCATATATGAGGATGCAAATGTGGGAATGAACTGCAACCTGGTCAGAGCCATTTGCAAAGAATATTGAGTGCAGCCTCAACTGGATGCATCAAAAATTACATGTCAGTAAATGATCGTTTCAAACAAACAGCCAGCCTTTAAATAGGCAATGTTAATACTTTGTCCAAAATGATTATACGATAGGCATGGAAACGAAGTGCATAATCTCTAATCTAAAAAAATATTTTCATGAAGTATTGACAAGTTAGATAATTTGGATTAATATTGATGCAACCGGTTTCAATGAAATCGGTTGCAACCTTTGTCAATGCGCCAAATGCGTTTTGGCAAATGAGCGCTATGCTTGATAAAAACGTGATTTATACCGAATTTGCGGCCATATGCAAAGCAGTATAGGCAGTTCCAAGCGCAATCAGTATAGCTTGCTCGTTTTTGGAAGCCGCCGCATCAAATCAAGGAGGTGGTAAACTTGGAGGCAAGAGCAAAGATAGCATGGCATGTCAAGAAGGCGGCAAAATATAAAACGCTTCTTCTCATGTGCCTGCCAGCTATCATCTTTTTCATTTTCATGAGCTATGTGCCGCTTCCTGGCATGTGGGTGGCATTCCTGCGCTTCGACTACAACAAGGGCCTCTTCAAGAGCCCGTTCGTGGGGTGGAAGAATTTCGAGTTTCTTTTCACCTCGGGGCAGATGTGGTTGCTATTAAGAAACACCATTTTATACAACGTAGCTTTCATCTTGGTTGGAAATGTAGTGCAGATGGCGCTTTCAATACTTCTCAGCGAGGTGGCGAGCGATAGATTCCGCAAAACCGCCCAATCCATAATGTTTCTGCCCTATTTCATCTCCGCCGTCCTTGTGTCGCTTCTGGTCTACAATCTTATAAACTACGACTACGGCTTCATATCAAACCTAGTGAGGGGTTCCGGCGGCGAGATGGCAAAACTCTATTCAATGCCCAAAGCCTGGCCTGTCATTATCGTCTTGGTGAACCTTTGGCAGACTACGGGCTATGGCTGCATAGTTTATTTCGCGGCCATCATGGGAATAGATCCATCCATTATGGAAGCGGCGCGGGTGGACGGCGCCAACGGGCTGCAGAGAATAAGGCGCATCACTATCCCGATGCTTAAGCCAACATTTGTAATTCTTCTGCTCTTTGCCGTGGGAGGCATTCTGAAAGGAAACTTTGGCCTCTTCTACAACCTCGTGGGAAATAACTCATCACTGTTTTCCACTACAGACATCATTGAGACTTACGTGTACCGCTCCATGCTTAATTCCTTTAACTTCTCGCAGGGAAGCGCGGTCGGGCTATTCCAGTCAGTTGTCGGGTTTGGAGTCGTAATGGCCTGCAATTCCCTTGTAAAGCGCATTGAGCCAGATTACGCCTTATTCTAGGGGGTGAGGTGAAATGAAAAAGAACAAGATCGGATTGGATCGCACGGACTTCATCATTCGCGGAGTCACATACGCCATAGGATCAATAGGGGCGCTTGCCTGTGTAATCCCTTTCCTGCTAATCCTAGCGTCAAGCTTCAGCTCCGAGGACGCAATAAGGCGCACGGGCTTCACCATTTGGCCCGCCGACTTCTCCACTTACTCCTACAGCCTTATTCTGAGAACTCCAAAGCAGCTGGTTGGGGCTTATATTGTCACAATACTGCTTACTCTAATAGGAACAGCTGTTGGCCTGTTCATTGTTGCGATGACGGGCTACGCCCTGCAAAGGGCTGATTTCCCCTTCAGAAACGCCATAATGTTCTTCATCTATTTTTCTTCGCTGTTTTCGGCCGGTCTTGTCCCTTTCTATATAGTGATGACCCAAGCCTACCATTTGAGGGATTCTTATCTTGCAATACTTATCCCCCTGCTCATGAACCCCTGGCTGATAGTTTTGATGAAGAACTTCGCTAAGTCTGTGCCGCATGAGATAACAGAGTCTGGAAAGATAGACGGAGCCGGGGATTTCGCGATCTTCACCAGGCTGATAGTGCCGATGCTAACCCCGGCTCTAGCCACAATCGGGCTTTTCATTGCAATCGGCTATTGGAATGAGTGGTACTACTCATCCCTATTCCTCACATCGAACGTTGAGTACAGGCCTCTGCAGTACCAGCTCTACCGCGTCATCAACCAGATAGCGGCGCTTAGGAACACAGTGGCTGGTTCTGTTGTAACAATCACAAACATACCAGCGGAAACCCTCAAAATGGCTACGGCCGTCCTTGCGACAGGCCCGATCATCCTTTTTTACCCCTTTGTCCAGAAGTACTTTGTGGCTGGAGTGACTGTCGGCGCTGTAAAGGGTTGAAGGCTCTGATTTACCAAGGGAAACCCTTTAAAGGATTCCTGGATTATAAGCTCTGCTCATAAGCTCATAAGCTTAAGTATAATTATAAGGCTCGCCAAGTCATAAGAGCGGGCAATACTATAAGGGAGGCATTATGATGAAAAAGACATTGTCTATTCTGCTTGCAACAGTTTTTGCATTCAGTCTTGCAGCTTGCGGAACGAGAGGCGAACAATCGGCTACGCAAGCCCCTTCGGCATCCGCAAGCTCATCGGCAGCAGGGCCTGAGGGTATAGACACATCACAGCATGTGGTTATCAATTACATGACAACTGGAGACATACCAAACAACGACACTGACGCGGTGATGGCGGAGCTGAACAAGGTTTTGACGGAAAAAGTCAACGCTGAGCTCAATATTCGCTGGATTGAATGGACCGACTACATGACCAACTACAATCTGACATTGGCTTCTCAAGACGGATCTGTGGATTTGGTTGGAACAGCCTCTGACTGGCTTGATGCATGGCCAAACTCGCAAAACGGAGCCTTTCTCCCATTATCTGAAGAATTGCTAAAGACCTACGCGCCGCAGACCTACGCGCAGGTGCCAGCTGAGAACTGGGAGCTTTGCAAGTTCAATGGGCAGATCTACCTTATCCCTGAAGACAATTACGCCCAGTGGATCAACCATGGATTCATGTACAGAGGCGACTACGCCAGGGAGGCGGGCATTGCAAATGGAGTCCACAACTGGGCTGACCTGGAAAAATATTTTCAGTATATAAAGGACTCTTATCCGGATGTAGTCCCTTGGGACGCAAAAGCCGACGCGTCCATTGTAACCCAGATGTCCACGGGATGGAATCACTCCAAGACCCCAAACATCACAATCGACGGCCTGCGCCAGGAGGTTTTCTTCGGTGAGTCCAAAGACAACCCGTACACAGTGTCCAGGTATTTTCTTGAAGGCGCAGAGCTGGTGAATTTCGCCCAGACAATGAAAAAATGGAATGACGCGGGGTTCTGGCGCGAAGATGTCCTGAACAACACAGTCGACACGCGTGAAGCCATGTACGCTGGGCAATCCGGAGCGGATCAGCACCATGTATCGACTTGGTACTCAACTGTGAGGCCTGAGATGGACAAAAAGCAACCCGGATCAGATGTCGGATTCTTCCTGTTCGGGGAAGAGAACAGCAATGTTATAAGCATCAACATTACTCATGGCGCCATGGCCATCGCCTCCAAGTCCAAGAATCCGGAACGGGCTCTCATGGTTTATGATCTTCTGAGAAATGATCCGGAAATCTACCGCCTATTCCAGTATGGAAGAGAGGGCGTGGACTACACCGTTGACGGGAACATGCTCCTACGTCCTGATGGATTTGACAATGCACTTCAAGGCATATCCTCAAACTTCTGGTGGGGAAGAAACGACAGCTTGGAGCTGCGCCAATCAAACTTCGCCTGGGACGAGTATGACAAAGTGACCCCCATCTACGCTGAAATGGCGGTTCCTTACCCTTACGGCCAAGTAATCTTCGACTTGGAGCCAATTTCAACCGAGCTTGACACTATCTCCAACATCTACTCCACTTACAT
The DNA here is from genome assembly GCA_031269465.1 of Clostridiales bacterium. Classification (GTDB taxonomy): domain Bacteria; phylum Bacillota; class Clostridia; order Lachnospirales; family WQUN01; genus JAISWZ01. Next base: position 14,589 of record JAISZB010000377.1, read on the forward strand.
GCCGATAATAGTTTTCGGAAAAAGCGCCGATCCTGCAGCATATGTACAGGAGTTCAGGGATGCCTTGAAGAACGCTGGATATGAGAAGGCGATTAATGAGGTTGAATCCCAGCTCGCCTCAGTATATGGAAGCTGATCACCAAAGGTTGAGTCTTTAAGCTTATTTCCGCTTCGCGGCAATGAATCGAAGCAGCTGTGCTGATTTGCATATGAAACTGCCCGTTTTAAGCTTGGTTGCACAGCGAGTGCGATTGATATCGGCATTTCGCGCCTTTTAAGTGGACAGTCAAGCTTCAATATAATCGAGTTGACTTCGCGTCGTTCATGCGCAAGCCGCGTTCGCGGCTTGCGACGCTTTTATTATAGATCCACCCGAAAGCATCAATTCCACAAAAAGGAAGTGTTGATATTGCAACGCCGAGAAATAAACCTGCGGCACGGTTGGAGACTCAAGCTTTTCGACGAGTCGTCCGCTTGGCTGAAAGGATTTGATGACAGCTCATGGCGGGAAATCTCCGTGCCGCATGACTTCGCGGTGGAAGCGCCCTTCTCTAAGGATCGCAGCAGCGGAAGCGGCTATCTTCCAGGAGGAGTCGCTTTCTACAGGAAGAGCTTCCTCCTTCCTGAAGAAGCTAGGGGAAGCCGGATCATCCTGGTGTTTGACGGGGCGTACAAGCGCAGCAAAGTATGGTTTAACAGCTATTACATGGGTTTCCACGCCTACGGCTACACTGGGTTCTCTTATGATTTGACTGGCCTCGCCTGTTTCGGTGATGAACTCAATGTTGTAGCCGTCAGGGTTGACCACAGGGATGAAGCTGATTCTCGTTGGTTCGCAGGCTCCGGAGTCAACCGCAAAGCCATTGTAGCAATAAAGGGGCAGGTCAGCCTTGACGAGCATGGCGTCATTATCTCGACCAAAGGAAGAATCGTTCGCGTGCAGGCAAACCTTTCAAACCACTTAGCGGTTTGCGTTGACGCATCCATAAAGCATGCGGTTCTAAGCCTTGACGGACATGAAGCGGCATCTATTGAAAGCGTGATTGCCCTTGCCGAAGGCTCCTCATCAAGCCTCATGGAAATCGAAGCGGCTGAAGCGAGCCTCTGGTCTCCTGAAACCCCTACTCTGTACAAGCTTGTGACGGAAGTGTCATCAAAGGATGGAATTCTTGATCATGTAGAGACTATCTTTGGATTTCGAGATGCATGCTTTGACAAGGACAAGGGATTTTTCCTGAATGGGCGGAGCATTAAAATTAAAGGGGTGTGCGTGCACCACGATGCAGGCGTTCTGGGATCCGCCGCTTTCAAGGAGGTATGGCGAAGAAGGCTCTTAAAGCTCAAGGAAATGGGCGCCAACGCCATCAGGTGCTCGCACAACCCACACATGCCCGAGCTTTATGACCTGTGCGATGAGATTGGATTCCTGGTCATGGACGAGGCGTTTGACGAATGGGAAGGCGTCAAGAACAAGTGGGTCAAAGGCCACAATGTCTATCCTCCGTCCCACGACGGCTACTACGAGGATTTTCCCCAGAACTATGACAAAGATATCGCTTCGATGGTGATGCGTGACAGGAACCACCCATCCGTTATTCTTTGGTGCATAGGAAATGAGATAGACTATCCGAACGATCCCTATTGCCATCCCAGCTTCCTGGAAATCAAGGGGAATAACGACAAGAACAAGCCTGCAAACGAACTCGCTTACGACCCCCAAAAGCCCAATGCGAAGCGCTTGCCCGTTTTGGCCAAGATGCTCAAGGAAGCCGTGAGGAGGCATGACGCAACCCGCCCCGTCACCTCAGCCCTCGCGTTTCCAGAACTCTCAAACACCACAGGGTTTGCGCAAGTCTTGGATGTTGTAGGTTACAACTACAAAGAGCAGCTATACATTGAAGATCACAAGAAGCACCCCCAATTCATCATCCTTGGCTCCGAGAATGGGAAAGACCTCCCGCAGTGGCAGGCCGCGCTTGAAAATGACTTCATCAGCGGCCAGTTCTTGTGGACAGGGATAGATTTTCTTGGTGAGACTGCGGGGTGGCCTTGCCATGGATCGGAATCGGGACTTCTTGACACTGCGGGGTTTGAGAAGCCAGACTATTATTTCCGGCAAAGCCTGTGGTCGCATAATCCGGCCTTAAAGCTCTTTGCTTGCCTTGATGGTTGCGATTCACCGCTTCGCTCAAAGGGACTCGCCACTTCCTGGAACTTCCCCCAAGGTGAGATTGTACGGGTTGTCGCATTCACAAACACCCTTGACGCCGTGCTGGAGCTGAACGGGGATCCTGTCTCAGCTTCTCCTGTCAGGGATGAACTTAACCAGTTCCTGGTTTGGAGGATCCCATTTGAGCCAGGCGTCCTCAAAGTCCGCTCGGAGAGTTGCGGAATCGAGGATCGCCTGAAAACTTCCGCCGGAGCGGTCAAACTTTCCATCAACATCATCAAGGGTTCTGTCAAGGCTGATGAGTTTGACATCTGCCAGGCAGAAATCATCGCTGTAGATAATGAAGGCTTTAGAGACAGTTCCTGCGAGTTCCTCGTTAGAGCGGATGCAACTGGGGCGGGAGTTCTTCTAGGAATAGACAATGGCGACTTATGGGACGCGACTGAGTTTTCATCCAACGCCAAGAGGCTGAACTGCGGGAGAATGATAGCTTATGTGGCTTCAAGCGGGAAGAAGGGCCCCATAGAGCTGGCAGTTTCAAGCCCTAGGCTGGGAGTAGCGAAGGTCTTGCTTGAGAGCGTTTAAACGAAGAGCCAGCCTCTTTAGGCGATTCGGTAAATCGACTATGTCTTAAACGTTGCTCTGCGACAGTTTCTGCCTGCGGCGAATAGCGCTGGGTGTTTACTGCGAAATCGACGATTTTTGCAGCATTTCTCGAACGTCACTTATATGCTGGCTTGCATTTGAAGATTGCGGTTTCAGGGTCGGATTAAAGTGGATAATCCGACCCTGAATGGGTGCATTTGGTTCAAATCAGTATATCAATAAACTGCATTCATATACACCCCTCATCTTCGCCATCCCAAGCGAGGATTCCGAATCCACAGCAAGAAAGCTGATGCTGTTCGCTCCTTTTTCCTCTTCGTTCATGGTTTTCAATAAATGGATATTTTAACTCTAGCGGGGACTGCGCTGCGTCCATTGACGCAAGCGCTGTTTTTACAAGGTTCTTACATGCGCATTCTTACTTTTTGCCCAACTAAGTTTAAAGATCCCATTAAATCAACCAGAATTTCATGCCGCCCTTCGATATTTAAGTTTCGCCAGCCTCCTAGCACAGCGGCTAAGAACAATGCTGCAATTGCTATGAACATCAATCCCTCTATAAGTGCCGGCATATGTTTTGCCAATTTAAAGCATCTTTATATAATATGCCATTTATATTTATAATGCTCTAAATTTCCCTCTTCCGACTTGCTCGGGCGAACCCTTCCCCCCGCATTCCGCTGGCTTCAATTCTCGTAGAGCAACCCCGTCCAAGGCGCAATGCCAGCTGGGGATTTTCCGGATGCCTTTCGCGCCATAGAAAGTATAATGCACTTTTCCACAGGCGGGAATACTTTCCGGGCGCCTTTCGCGGCGCAGAAAGTATAGGATATATGCACTTTCCCGCGAGCGGAATAGATGATTTCACCCCGCCAGGGATCCGAAGGCGAAACCCGGCGGTTCGCCCCTTCCCCCCAGGCTCGGTTAATCTTCCAAGGCGTCGTTGATTCTCATCAATGTCTGCAGCCTTTCGCCGACATCCTTCATCTCTTATATTTACGAGGCGCGCTAATAATTGGGAAAACCTGCAAAGCCGCCCGAAGGGGCGGCCTGCTCGCTTGATTTTCATTGAGAAAAGCCTGCCGCAGTCTTTTATGCTCTTATGGAGCATTAATCCCCATTGCTACTCAATGGAGCTGGGACTGAGTTTCAGCCTGAAGTTCTTCCCCTGATAAGTATAGCCCAAGGCAGCCCTTTCATTTGACTTTTCTGCAAATGCCTGTATGTATCCCTTTGAGATCAAAACGCCAAGGTCTTCATGGCAAAGCTCCCTTGTATAGACAGCGTTCTTGGCGTCAAAAACACTTGTCGAGCTGATCTGCCAATACAACTCATCTTCAGAAGGCCACTGTCCCTCATTTTCCTTCCATAAATAGATGAGTCTAATGATTGCGGCATATCGCGTCTCCCTATCCGCTTTTGGAGGCGGCGTTTGTCTCTGTATTTTCGGCATTTGTCTTCCTCCTTCCTTCATAGTTGCTTGCTATACTGATTTTCATAGAAAACAGCCTTATTTGGTGCTTGACTATACAATGCCTCAACGGATAATCAAGCTCCTAATAAGGAACATTGAACGAAAATCGGTATAAGAACTCAAATAATCCCAGGGCACGAATGAACCGAAATTTAATGGCTCGATGCAAAATTCCCTGGAATCCAAAAACATGCAGCTAAAATTCCTAAGTAACACAATGATTATTTAGACGGTTAGCGTCAATATATTGTCTTTTGAAGCTCTTTATTCAAACATTTGATCCTCATAACTTTAATTCTCTTGATAGTCTAATAAATATTTTGGATTTATACGATTTAATGGTTTTTTGCAAAAACTGTACGTAAAATATTATAGCATAACTAAGATTAATTTATCAAGTTTTTATGGATATGCCATTTGCCAGCGAGATTAAAAGGTTCATTGTAAAATGAAATGCAACAGATGCAGCCAGTAGAAATCCATAGGGAAGCACGGCGTCATTTAGTTTGCGCAAACAAAAATGAAGGGGCGGATCCCTGTGGATCAATGCAAGCGCAGCGCAGAAGGCCGGACGTTTCAATGCCTGCAACCGTTCGAGCGCGGGAGATCAAGGCGCTTTCGGGGGAGGAGTCCGGCGCGCCGGCCATCGCGGCGGGGATCGGCGGGGGCGAGGCCGCCGCCGGCCGCGGGACAGAGCGCGGGACGGCGAGGCGGCCGGACGGCGGTTCGGCGGAGAGGTTCGAGCATTTC
>JAISZB010000089.1 GCA_031269465.1 Clostridiales bacterium
GCGCCGTCTATTTCCGCCATCCCTACTCAAGCTTCGAGAAGGGGGCCAACGAGCGCCACAACGGGCTTCTGCGCCGCTTCGCGGAAAAGGGGGGAAGCGTGGACGACATGCCCGCGCAGCTGATCTCCAAGGCGGCGGACTGGAACAACAGCCTTCCCAGGAAAATTCTAGGATACAAGACTCCTGCGGAAATGTTTGAGATAGAGATCCTCAAAATAACGCAAGGGGCGGCACAGCGCAAGGGGCGGAGCGGCGCCTTCGCCGCCACCAGACCCCTGCTCCTACGTCTTCCGCTTGGGAAGAGGAAAAAAATCCCTATGGCATCTGTTGCATTTGATATTGCAATTTATATTTTCGCTTTTCGCTACATGTCCGGCTCACAGTCATCTTCATCGTCATCGTCATTATCAGAATCGCTGCCGTATTCCGTCTCGTCCGTCCGCGTTATCATCGCTTGGCCGCGAATAGGATTCCAAACTGCGCGGGTTGACCTCGCCGTACTCATTATCTCCGGCTCGTCATCGGCGTCGTATTCCGCCGCATCTTCATCCTCTTCACACAGCAAACTCACGCTGTGATTATGAAAATCGTTTAGAACGTCGCGTATCGCCTCCGGCAGCGCGGATTTTCGTACGTGAATATCGCCGGGAAGCCTCGCGGTGCAACCGTATTCGTAAGGGACAAACGCCGCGTTCATTTTCTCGGTGACGAGCTTCCGAATGTCAGGAACGCGGGGCGTATAATCGGTCGAAGCGCCGTCCTGCGAAATAAGTCCGTACTTGCACAGATAATCGGTTCCCCAATGTTCGCCGGACGACGACAGATCAAGCTCCAGCAGCGCGAGACATACTTTTCCGCTGTCCATGCCGCGAACGACGCCGGGGATTATCACAAAGCCGCCGTCGCCGTCCGTTTCGCCGAGAGTTTCGCCGCCGTAGACCTCGACCATCGCCTCATGTAGACGGTTGAGTACGCCCTTTGCGTATTCCATGTCCGTCTCATAAGAGGCGTGCAGTTCGGAGTAGTCTATAAGCAGCAGAATATGCGCGTTGATGTGGTCGATGTATCGCTCGGTTTTACTTTTTGCTTTCATTGAGTACCCTCCATATAATACAGTATCCGGGGACATTACATCTCTGGCTCGTCCTCGTCCTCGGCCTCCTCATCATCCAGACCGAGAACATCCTCATTTTCCTCGTCCTGCGCGGTATCGTCCAGCAGAGCACCGTCGTCCGCGCCGCAGTCAAGGTCGAGCTCGGCGTTGAGCACAGCAAGCTCCGACAGCGCCGTTGTGAGTTCCTGTTCCCGCTCAAACGGCCGTGCAAGCGCCATCTTGGAACCCGCCAGACGACGCTCCAAATCCGCAACCTTGCGCCGGTCGTCATCGCGATAGACCTCCAAGCGCTCCAAAGCGTTTTCAATCCGGGCGATGCTGCCCACGTCGCTGTCCGAAAGCTCAATCTTATGGGTCAGCGCGCCTTTCAGCAGAATATACGGATCGGCGGTGAGGTTCTTGCGCTCCAGCGGGACAATCTCAAAACCACGATAGTAACCGATGACCTTATCCGCGTATTGCCCCGAGCGGCGGCTTTCAGCAGAATCTCGCCGGCGTCCTTGCGTTCCGTATACTCGTGCTTACCGAGCCTCATGTGAAACTCCGCTTTGCCGTCCGCGCCCGTCGTGGTATGGGCGGCGAGACGTTCAATATCGGCGTCATAACCTTGTATCTCGTATCTCGCCGGCGAGCTTCGCCAGTTTCGCGGGAATGTGCTTCATAATGGCGTCCTCCAGCGAATAGCGGTCATAGCGGTATTGCGATTCAAGGATTTGCAGTCGCTGGACTTCCATTTCCAGTTCCATTTTGCGTTTGATCATCGGATTGCCGGTGGCGACGGCCTTGACCTCCGCGTAATTTAGGACGGTCTCGTCCATGTCCTCAATCTCGCGGGAGGGGTTTCTTCCCGTCCTGACTTGGGCTATGTATTTCGCCTTAGACTCCACAATCTGCCACAAGTATGCGTCAAAACTATTTTTCGTGACGTATTGGTACAGCCGCACCTCCGGGTTGTCGTTGCCCTGCCGGACGATCCGCCCGTCGCGCTGTTCAAGGTCTGACGGTCGATAGGGGCAGTCGAGATGGTGCAACGCTATCAAGCGTTTTTGCTCGTTGGTACCGGCGCCCATCTTCTGCATGGAGCCGAGCATCACGCGGATTTCACCGCGCCGGACGGCGGCGAACATCTGCTCTTTCTGCTCATCGGTGTTCGCGTCGTGTATAAAGGCGATTTCCGAGGGCTTCACGCCCAACGCAAGCAGTTTTTCCTTAATATCGTCGTAGACCGAGAACGATGCGCCGCCTTTCGGTGTGCTGATGTCACAGAAAACCATCTGCTCGGACTTCTGCGCTTCTGTCTCTTTGTAAATCTCAAACACATTTTGGACGCAGGCGTTGACCTTGCTGCCGGGAAAGTCCGGCGCGGCGGGATTGATACAGCGCATGTCCAGCGGGGCGTTGCGCCCGTCCGAGGTCACGCACAGCATGTTTTCCTCGTCCGGCTTGACCTCGACTTTATGTATGCGCTCCGCGCGCTTTACGAGTTTTTGTACATATTCCCGAAGCTCCCGCCACTGCGTCGGGAGACCGCCCCTCCCTCAACTTTTCGCCGGCGAACGCCATAAAATCGGGGCATTCAGCAATTTTCAAGGGGCTTGCGGCAATTCTTGCGGTTTTTTCCATGCGCCGCCCCGCCAGTCTCGGCGAAATACTCGAACCTCTCCGCCGAATCGCCGTCCCGCGCTCTGTCTCGCGGCCGGCGGCGGCCTCGCCCCCGCCGATCCTCGCCGCGATGGCCGACACGCCGAGCCCCTCCCCCGAAAGCGCCTTGATCTCCCCGCGCTCGAATGGCGACAGGCGTTGAAACGTCCGGCCTTCTGTGGTACACTTGCATTGATCCATAGGGATCCGCTCCTTCATTTTTGTTTTCGCAAACTAAATGATACCGTGTTTCCCTATGGATTTCTACTGGTTATATCTGTTGCATTTCATTTTACAATGAACCAGTTAAACAATCTTGGAATTAAAATCAGAGCATTTGTTGACATCGTGGATTCCAAGAAGACTTTTTTGGGGTTGGATGTTTTTATCATGGAGGAAGTCTATCTACTGCCTATTCACTCCTATTTTATTGTTTGTTCGCAGGCAGATATTTTAACATATTTTGAAGTGCGCAGGGAATTGGAACAGCACTTTCTTAATGAGCGGTTGGATTTTTATCATTTTGGTCAATTAGGTTTTAGTTTTTTAAGACAAGATGAAAAAGGAATCCTAAAAGCGCCTATTGCCGATGGTAGAAAACGATATCTTATGGTGGAAGGTAAAAAGATAACATTTTCTCAAATACTGATTATCCCCAATATAACGTGTTCTTTAAGATGTAAGCATTGTGCAGCAGGGAATCAATTTGCAGAGAGAAAAGTTTTTGATTGCAAGCAAACAGTAGATGATTTCGATAAACTTTTAAGCGCATGTAAAACCAAACAAGTTAACATTCAAGGTGGCGAAGTCTTTCTTAATCCCGAAATCTCAAGGTTTTTTGAGTTGCTTGCCCAAATGGAGAATATTAAAAGCTGTGAAAGCGTAGCTGTTTTTACCAACGCAACCGTTATTCCCGCCGATGAACAGCTTATAGCATATAATAAAATTGATTTACCTAAAATATTCATGATAAGCAACTATAACCGCCCTAATGTCAAGGTTGCGGAATTCGTTGCTAAAATCAAGAGCTTTAACCTTGACTACTGTTGTTTCCCTCCGGACGAATTTTGGTTTCATCCGAGTTCGCCGGATAAAGAAATCGGTTATACGGAGGAGGAACTAAAGGAGGTTATTAACCGCTGCACCAAATTTACAAGGGCGCCTAAACTCATTGATGGAAAGTTTTTTGCCTGTGGTCAAAACGGATATGCCCTTTACAACAAGCTGAGGGATTTCGTCGATATCAGAAATTGCCCTTTGCCTGACGTTGAAGAACAAATTTATAATCATATATTTAATATGAGTAATTACGATATATGCAAATATTGTCGCGGTGAATATGCTAATTGCGAAAGAATCCCTGTAGCAGAACAATTATGAGGCAGATATAATAAGCAACCCTTTAAGTTGTGAAAAACCGAATGCAAGGATAGTATTAAAATCAGACATGGAAGTCAACGCAAAATGAAGGAGAAATATATCAATGAATGAAGCTTCACGGTCCAAAATACATCTGATCAACGAACTTCCGCATATCTATGAAATTGAAGATATGCTAGCTTTCTGCAGAAACCATAAGCATGTTTACATCTACGGAACGTCCGAAAACCAGGAGCTCCTCTTAAAATTCCTAGACATCTGCAAAGCGACTATAGAAGGTTACGCAGTTTCTCCTGAGTTTACTGGCAATGCCACCTTAGAATATCGAAAGCTGCCAATACTAAATATCGATGATGCAGTTCTCAAAGAAGGAGCTGGCATTATCGTGGGGTTGTCTGACAGGCATTACATGAGAGTCATACCGAAATTCAGAAAGCTAGGATTCAAAGAATATTTCATTTTGACAGAGTATACAAAGAGAACAATCGCCTGCCAGATGAAGCCTAGAAGCCACAATGAAATGGGATTTGAAGTCAGTCTTGTGGATCACTGCAATATGAGCTGCCAAATGTGCGATCACTATTCTCAGTTGTCAAATGAGCGCTTTATCGATTTAGACAGCTTTGAAAATGACATGAAGCATTTATCCGCGGCATTAGAGCATGAAATCGGATGTATAACGCTAATCGGAGGGGAACCGACCCTGCACAAAGATATCATCAAGTTCATGGAGATCACAAGACGTGAATTCCCAGCCGGGCAAATAATCATCCTTACAAATGGACTTCTGCTTCTGAGCCTTGAGAACTCTCCTCAAGGCAATCTCTGGAGCGCCTGCAATAAGCTAAATGTGGACATCTATGTAACTGTATATCCGATAAGCTTCGATTATGGAGCCTTGGAGAAAAAAGCGCTGCAGTACGGAGTTGAGTTGAAAATGTCATCAGACATCCATTCAAACTCTTTGACTATGGAGAATAAAATCTCGGACAAGCACACCTTCAACCTGTCGAAGGGCGCTGGCAAGCATCAATTCATAAGCTGCCTCTATTTCAACAAATTCAACGTCGTCAAGGATGGGAGATACTATATGTGCCCAATTTCAGCCCACATAGATATTTTCAACGAGTATTTCAAACAAAGCTTGGAGATTACGAGCGATGACTCTCTTGACATCAAGAGCGTAAAAGACTGGAGAACGATTGTTGAATTTACATCAAGATCCATTCCTTTTTGCGAATACTGCGATTTAAAGAACTGGCATAGACACTCCATCTGGAAAGCAAGCACGAAAGAAATATCTGAGTATGCATGATTTTAGAGGTGCGCAAATGGCCAATGTTAAAACAGTAGGCAAACGGTATATAAAAAAGCTTCAAATGGAGCTTTCCCCTCTAGGCTTCGGGATTTTGCGCCTGCCGATGAAAGGCGGGCTAATAGACGGGAGCGCATGCGATTTAGTGCCGAAGGCGATGGAGGCGGGCATCAATTACTATGACACTGGGTATTGCTACCAAAACAGCACGTCAGAGGAATTCCTCAAAGAAACTCTCGTAAGGAGATATCCCCGAAAGTCTTTTCATATAGCTGATAAAATGCCTGTATGGCTGTGCGGCGGAATTGACGACATGGAAGACATATTAAATATCCAGCTTGAAAGGCTGGGCGTCAAATACATCGACATGTATCTGCTTCATGGCCTGCATAAGTCCCGTTGGGAAGATATCAGCCGCAAAGGGGCCATTTCCTTTCTTGCAAAGAAAAAGAAAGAGGGAGTCATCCAAAAAATAGGATTCTCCCTGCATGATTCCACCGAGACCTTGATAGAAATACTTGATGCGTTTGACTGGGATTTCGCGCAGCTTCAACTCAATTATTACGACTGGACGGTTCAAAACGCGTCTGCAAGCTATGGCTGCCTTGCGGAAAGGGATATTCCATGCATCGTAATGGAGCCTGTAGGCGGCGGGCGCCTCGCCAAGCTGCCGCTTTCTGCGGAAAAGCTTCTAAAATCCGTCCGCCCCGGAGATTCCGCCGCTTCATGGGCAATTCGCTTTGCCGCGTCCCTGCCTGGCGTAGCGGTGGTTTTATCTGGAATGTCTACTATTGAACAGCTCCAAGATAATGTTTCTACCTTCTCCCCATTTTATCCGCTATCAAAGGATGAGTTGGCCCTGCTTGAAAAATCGTCTGAGATTTTAAAGTCTATGCACGCGATTCCATGCACATCATGCAGGTACTGCACTGATGGATGCCCCAAGAATATTGACATACCATACATCTTTCAGATTTTTAATGACGACTGTCTCTTTGAAGGCAATTCTAATCTCTCAGACGTCTATTCTGCGTTTGTTCCCGAAAACAGAAGGGGCGACGACTGCGTCAACTGCAGGGCATGCATTGAAAGCTGCCCCCAAAAGATTGATATTCCAGGCAATCTTAAGATGGTTCACCGCAAAGCTGCGGCTCAGCCTTTGGAAGTGGATATTAATGTTCTGAAAAAGAGGATTGCAAAAGATAAAGATTCATCATTGGTCTGCTTCGGCGCCGGGATGATTGGGCGGAGCGTTCAAAAGCTCCTTTGCGGCGATGGAGTTAGAGTCCATTATTTCTGCGACAACTCCAGCGTCTTGCAGGGAGGCGAAGTAAACGGCATTCCTGTAATCACCCCTAAGCAGCTGGTTGATATGAATGACAGGTCAAAGGTCTCAGTGCTTATCACAAGCAATTGGAGGGATGAGATTAAGAATCAGCTGGATGAACTGGGAATTTCAGCTATAGAATAAGAGGAGGGGCAAGAGCCAAGTGGAAGAAAGCGACTTGATGGAATCAATTAAAACATTTAATAACATCATAGTGTACGGAGCGCAAAAAAAAGGACGGGCAACCATATGGCGAATTAAGGCGAACATCCAAGGAGCTGCCATTTTTTCCGCAGTAAGCGCTGTCGGAGATGAAAAATATTGCTCAAACGTATTAATACAAGATATTCACAAGCTGAAGCATCTGAGAGATACAAGCATTGTTTTGATTGCGGCCTCTCTAAAATATCATGATGAAATGGAAAAGGAAGCGCGTGAAATCGGATTCGGAAATGTCATTCGAATAAGCGAGCCTGCAATCAGAGATATGGAGTTCAGGCATGGCATTTTCTTAGAGCTGGCTGATTCGAAGCTCTTGCAGTACAGAATAATCAATGAAACGCGCCTGAATCATTTGAGAGTCAAAGTCATGCATGGGCAAAGCGTCAAAGTGATGTTTATAGCCACAAGCCCTTCAAAATTCTCATATGCTTCAATTTATCGCAAGATGAGCCAAAATCCAATTTTTAAGGTTTCCATATTTATATTTGACGAGATTTACTATTCAAGAAAATATATTCAGGGAAAGACTAATTACGAAAAAGAGTTGCGGGCGTCCAGAACATTTGCTGAGAAACTGAAATGTTCAGGGTACAATGTGGCCAGCTCTGAATAAAACGAATTTTGGATTTGCAATTAATTTATATATTTTAAAATATAAGGTTTTATTTTGCATAATTCAAATTAATAATAGAACATATTTAACGAAAGCTTCTCAAAACAGCTGAAAAGGCAATCCTATTTTAATAAAGCAAGTCAACTTGCAACGCCAGATTCATTTTGGCGATCCAAAATCCTAGGGGTGGGGGACGAATGGTTCAGTTCGGCGAAGAAACCTAA
>JAISZB010000110.1 GCA_031269465.1 Clostridiales bacterium
TTATTGATAAGTTTTGCAAATTTAAACATATATTCTCTTCAATTTTGAACTTTTCTGCAAGAATTTTATGCTCTTTTGACTGGTAAATAATGCAAATAGAGTTGTCGGAACAGTTCCGATTTCTTTTGCAGAAACTTTACAGAGAGATTTTACTTACCGTTCTCAAAGCGGCTAATGTTGCTCTGCTTAGTGTCAGCCCTCTCCGCTAACTTAGCTTGCGTTATTTGCTTTTCCATGCTGGCGGCGATAACAGCGTCAATAATATGGTACTGAGGCGCAAGCGCTTCGTACTCCTTGCGAAGTTCGGAGTTTCCCTCAAGGGAGGCTTTTTTGTACTCCTTGTATACCGCTTTTCATCAAATGTTACTTTTTTGGAGCTTGATTATACATTGAGTGGTGCGAAATGCCGATTTCTGCATTTCGCACTCGCTGTATAATCAAGCTCCAAAAAAGGTAATTTTTAAGAAAAGCAGTATGGTCGTGACTGTTCCTCCTCTGATAGTCATTTAAATAATTGATTGCTGTTTCAATTTTCCTTATTCTGTGTTTTTTGCTGCTTTTTCACAAAGCCGTGAAGTACAGCAATTCTTTTGCCTGCAGGAACGAAATAGAAAATCCTTGATATGCCGCTTGCCGATTTTATGCCCAGCTCCCCAAACTTGCCCTTGATATGCTTTACATGCAGCTCAGTGAGCGACTGAAGGCGGGGTAAAAAAATTCATAATTACGTAGAATTTTACAGGATTCTATTGAGAAAAAATCGCTATATGCTATAATAGCTACGAGGGCATGTTGTCAATTTTTGTTTTCATGTGCGCATGTAAATCATTTTACTCCTGAGTTGCTTGATGGCCTAAAGAGCTTTCTTGACAAATGCAGGAGAAATTTAATGCACCTATTTTAGTTTGACCTGTCTCATAGAGGCAAGGTAGAGTAGAACTCCATATGCAAAACTGCATACATAGAGATTGATTAGTTATCAATACATCTATAAATGATGAAAATAAGAGATTTTTAAAGATCATATCCTAAAATAGGCCATGAATAGTTCCAATTTATGTATCAAGCAGAATCTTTTCTAACTGATTTTTTTTGAATCAGAGACATTTATAGCAGGATATAGTTGCAACTGGCTGCGCTACTTGTTATACTGTTTTAGGTAGAAAAGTCAAAAATTGATGCGCAAGCGGAATTATCGCCGCAATACGCCTTTAGAGAGTTTAGCGGGAATGCAAGAAAATCCAGGAAATTAACTTTTAAATGTTGACTCTGCTGTTTTACTGTTTTGCAAATGAACCCATATGAGCTTAGCTTCACCACCAAGGATGAAACAATTCCCAAGCCATGGCTTTATTTCCGCTAAATTCGGCAAAAAAACAATCGATCAAGAGGCAGTGCATCCAGCTTTGTCGATACAGCCGCGCATATGAAGAACACAGCAGCATAGTCCAAGAGTACCGCCAATTATCCGCCGCATTCCCAAGTACGCGAGGAATTTCGGCAACGACGGAAAAAGAGGCCGAACTTTTTGGTTGCGAACCGATATTGACTTTGTCAACGCGGCGCCAATACGGGCGCTGAAGGCGCAATCGAAAAACGCCCCCTCGCAAGGCGCAGCCGGAAAACACGGTACCGCCAGCCCCGCTTCGATAGCCGCATTCGCTTAAAGCGCAAGATTGAAAGCAAAATTCAAACGCATATCAAAACGTCGCTCAATGTAAACAGGATATTGCAGTAGATTAAGACGATTGTCGAGGTTGCCGCCTTCGACATTCAGAAAATCAAAAATCCTGATAAATACTGCTTTTCATATAAAATTACTTTTTTTGGAGCTTGATTATACAGCGAGTGCAAAATGCCGATATCAATCGCACCACTCAATGGATAATCAAGCTCAAAAAAAGAACATTTGATGAAAAGCGGTATATCTGGAGCTGACTGTCAAAAAGGGGATCAGCTTGGCTTTTGGAGCGCGCGGGAATGCGTGCTATTTCGCGACGCCGCTTTCATGGGCTTTATGAGATGGGCGTCCGCGGCAGGCTCAAAAATATGTACGGGAATGCCGGCATGACCTTTGGATGCACTGCGAAAAACACGCCTATCAGAAATGGCTTGGAAAAGAAAAGCGCCGTGGACGCGAGGCGCAACCGGCGGCAATCCAACATCCATGCCGCTTAAGGTTCTATATGCAAAAGGCGGCGGGGCGGACATTTTGACGCGTGCGCTGGACGGCGAGAAAATATCCGCAGGCGCAGGTTGCAAGAAGCTCAAGCCACTGAACAGGCGAACGGCTATACTGATTTTCATTCAATGTTCCTTTTTTGAAGCTTGATTATACAGCGAGTGCAAAATGCCGATTTCGGCATTTCACACCATTCAGTGGATAATCAAGCTCCAAAAAAGGAAAATTTGATGAAAAGCGGTATAATCAAGCCGCAAAAAAGGTGATTTTCTATGAAAATCAGTATATTTAAGCAGAAAGCGAGAGGCGCATTCCTCCACCGCCCATTGCCCGGCGGCATTTGAGGCAGTGGTCTCCCGCGCCAAATCTGATGAAGAGCGGCGCAACTGATGCGAGCAGTGATTTAAAGCTTGGTGTCCCAGCGTGAAAGTGGGCGGCCAAGCTCCAAAATCGGTACATTTGATTGCACATCGGCATAGACGCCGCTATAAACATGGAAATGAAGCTGCAAGAATGCTCGCGACCGCATGGAAAACAGCAAGTAAACTGCGGCGCGGGGTTGGCTCTCTGCTGAGAGAGCCATTAGACGCTTTGAGCGGAAAGCTCCAGAATTTTTAGGCGGCGGGATTATGTCACTTAAGGGCGTTTCATTACTGACACCCTATGCTCTTCATCATGCCTATATTTATTCGCCATTTTTATTAACTAAATGCGGAGGTGGCGCTAATGAATATTTACAATTTCGAAGATTATGTGGATGATGTTATTTTAGAAAGAGGTTGGGACTACTTTAAAAAAGGAAGGGTTTTAAGCATTGAGAATATTGATGGGGAGTGGGTGGCTGAAATCTCTGGAAAAGGCGGGGACTATTCAGTCAGTGTTACGGTGTCAGCCTCCGGAGATATCGAGAGTTCATGCTGCGACTGCCCTTATGATTGGGGAGGGCATTGCAAGCATGAGGTTGCGGTGTTTTATAGCCTAAGGGAAGAAAATCTGTTTGCGACGCAGAAAGGCTCCGATTTGGAGGAAGGCCTTTCAAAGCTTGATAAGAGCGAATTGCTTCAGATTTTGATTCAAAAAGCGTCTGTAGATCGCAAATTTAAAAGCCATCTGAAAAAATATCTTGAGACGCATATAGATCTTGTAAAGACAGAGAGGAATAATCTTAGGCGTACTATATCCATGTACGCGGAAAAAGGATTTCAATGCTACGAGGACATGGAGGAAGCTGTAAAAGGCGCGGATAAAGCGCTGGAGGATCTTAGGGCCAAGGGCTACAGCCGCCAGAGGCTGATTCAGATCTACATAGGCTCTGTTGAGGAGCTTATGGACATGATGGGTCTAATCGACGATTCTACCGGATACATAAGCGGCGTTGCTGAAAAGGCGATAGAGTCCCTGTCAGCAATTGCGGAGCAGGATGAGCTTTCGCATGATGATTTTGAATTGATTTTCAATTTCTCAAAGCAAAGCATATTTGACAACTGGTCTGAATGGCGTTTCGAGATTATTGATTCTCTTTTGCCTATGTGCTCAAATCCATCGATAAGAATGGAGATTGTCTCATATCTTCGGCAGATAATGAACGGAGAAGCCGAAAGAGCGCTGAAGTACGACAAAGAGAAGGCTGAGGAGGCTGAGCACAGGATAATAAAGACCTTTGACGGGGATGACGAAGCAGAGGAGTATGTTAACAATCACCTTAGCAATAGCGATTTCAGAGAGATGGCTATAGATTCAGCGATAAAAAGAGGACAGCTGGATAGGGCGTTGAAGCTCTGCGTTGACGGCGAGCAACTGGATAAAGATCTAGCCGGGCTGGTCTTGAAATGGAAGAAGAGCCGCTATGAGGTGTATGAAAAGCAAGGCGACATAGAGAATCAGAAAAAGCTGGCATTTGAGTTTGTCAGGGAGAACGAGTACGAGTACTTCGTGAAGCTGAAGAATCTTTACAGCACTGAAGACTGGCCGGATATGAGAAGGCGCGTTGTAGAGCTTTCAGATCTAAGAACCAGCCTGCTGGAGAGAATCGTTGTAAGCGAAGGCATGAAGGATAAAATTCTGGAGATGTGCAAACGGAATATCCCGTCCATCATGAGCCTGCACAATCATCTGATTCCCGACTACGAGCTTGAGGTGGAAGGGCTGTTTTTGAAATTTATAACAAGCCAGGCCCATCTGGCGACTAGCGTCGATCAGTACCGCACAGTTTGCGCCGCACTGGAACTCTACGGCAAGGACTGCGGGTATGACAAAGCTAGGATGTTTAGAAATATATTAGCTGAGACATTCAAAGGCAAGGCTGATTTTCGAGAGGAGCTGATAAAAGCCAAGCTCGGGTGATATGACTGATTCGATAGGAACTTTCGGTATCGGAGCTTGACTGCATAGCGAGCGCGAAATGCCGATATCGCACCTTGAAAGCGGGCAAAATAGACGTTGACTTCGCGGCGGCATATTGCGGTCATAAAAGGAAGCTGATTTGCATGTGGCAAATCAGCTTCCTTTTTATTCAAGAGGATTATGCTGATGCTCATAGGAAATTTCCGGCTTTGGAATCTGCTAAAAATCGCTGATATCTGCTGTCGGTTTAGACGATAGCCTGTTCGAAAGCCGTCAGCACTGAATCGTAGAATTCCCATTCCTGCAAGTGCCTTCTGTTGGCGGGCATTGCATGTACACTCTTAAGCTGGCGGCTTGAACCAGAGCTGTATACAGTGATCCAGGACATGGATTTCGAACGGGATATCTCAGCTACAATTTGAAAATATTCATTTTTGTGCTGTGGATGGTATATAACCAAGCGCTCCACATCTGAGCGAACCTCTTTCTTGCTTATGACATCCACGTCGTAGATGTCTGCTTTTCTCAGAAACGCAGAGTGCAGCTCTTGCAGAGATACGTTGACCTTGCCTTTGTACTTCACTGGGCCAATGAGTTTTGTCATTATTAATTCCTCCATATCTGTGAATTAGGTTATCGCCGAAATTTACAGGCGGCTGTAAGAGAATTGAGGATGTTTCAAATGTGAATTGGAAGGGAAGGATTTAAGGACGCTTAACGGTAATATGAGTTGACGCTTCGATTAGAGCTGAATTGTTTTAGCTTTGAAAGGAAAAAGAAGGGTTTAAAGCATGCATTGAAGCCTGAAATAAAGAGGATATATTCTTTACCGCTTGCATTGGATAGACTTAAGCAGGAGAGTTTTTTGACAGGCAGGCTGAATTGATTTGTGAAATATTTCTCATCTCTTTGCTGTAATAATACAACGTTTTATTTTCATGAATGCAGCATGCAAAGATGGAAAGTAAAAAATTCAGATCTACTAGTAGAGCTTAACTAAGATTAGGCAAATTGCGGTTATACCATTTGCCCTGTAGCGCTGCATGTCCATGCAGCGCTTTCTTATTGTGAGGCAAAGGATATATAGAAAGCGTATCCAGAGGTTAAGCGCTAAAACAGCTCTGTTTCAAAGGCATTTATAGTCTCGGCTGAGAGCGGGCAAGCTGCAGTTAAGACAATTTAAACGGGGAAAGTTTTTTGGCAAGCGGGCTAAAAGAACATTTAGGTCTTTTAACTCAGTTGCTCAAAAAGCTAAGCTCTGAGTTTGAGGCAATGGACGGGCTCCAGGGCAAGTCTTTCAGAACTCTTGACAGTGCTCAGTTGCAATAAAATAGATTTGCATCATATTGATTTTCGATTATTTTACTGATTTGCAACTATAATGCATATTTGCTCCAATTAATGAAGTCAAGTTGCATACTGCTGAGGACAGAACATATATGCATAAATTCGAGCTTATTAGCGCTTTTCAGCATTGACCTTTGACGAGTCAGCTTTAGATATTGAAAAGCGGCCTTATGAGTATTTTTAACCCTAAATAGAGGTTGGCTTAAGATCGTAAAAGAATGAACCTACACGTTTTCAGCCTATTTTGAGCTGGAGAGCCTCTATATATATTATAATAAAAATGATACATATGTCAATAAAATATGAATATATACTCTGATTTAAATATCGATATTTATTACACTGATATATAGTTTAGTGAAGCAGAAATTCGAGCATATTAGCGCTTTTCTGTGTTGACCTTTAAAAATCGAGCTTAAATTATATTGATAAGATCCATTATGATGAGCATTTTGCCCCAGTAACAGAGGATGGCTTAAAGGATTGTTTTATTGGAGCTGAAGAGGCCTTTATATAGATTATATATGAAATAGATATGCATGTCAATATATTTTTTTAAAATGAAAATTGATTTAAATATTTTATTTTTATTACAAATATAATATAGTTTAGAATACTGCCTCTATCCTCATTGAGAGCAATATATACGAATTCTTCACAAACAAACCAAAGGCTGAACAAATTTCAGCAGCATACAGCTTTATATAGAACTTAATAAGGACAGGTACCATATAATAAGATGAGCGCAAATGAAAAGAGAATTCGAAAAGGGCGATTTAGCCTGATTTTTCGTTGCATAAGGCTGCGCAGCGTCTTAAGGGGTCCTTATGCCGCTTATTTGCTCTAAGCTTCGCCATGCCGCAAAGGTTTATTGTCGAAGCCGAATATGAAGCGGTTGCAGGTATACTGGAGCACATTGGAAAGTTCCTATTTTGAGAGCGGATTATACGATGAGTGCGAAATGCCGATATCAATACCACCTTGAAAGTGGATAATCCCTCCCCAAAATCGGTGCAATTGACTGAGCATCAGTATGTCAAAGGCTAACGAATTCGGCGTTGGTTGGCTTGTCAAGCGCATCTAAGCGAACTCAAGCGCGCGGAGGCTGTTGCGGGAATAAACGCGCTCTAATTGAAAGGGGGCATGAGTATGTCTAAAAACGGTAGGCTCAAGTATCTGTATCTGATTCCCATCCTCTTGATGATTTGGTTCAGCCTGTTTTTCATGAAGCTCAACCAGACTATCAGTGATGCTCTTGTTAATGACAACCTCTTGGAGCAAATGCGGGAAGTAGACATTATGGCGGCGCAGATGGAAGAGTTCATCGACAACGATTGGGAAGAAAAAAATCAAGAGTACAGAAGCAACTTGGTAATGTCGATTGATAAAATGAATGGAGCATACACAGCGTTTAGAGGTTTATACGATGAGGATTTTAATGAAGTGACGCACAATGAAATTCAGATTATGGACTCTATCGACTTTAAAGTTGCTGTCAGCATGAGTTCTTCAGGATACTTTAAGCTGGAAAAAAATGAAGACAGCAGCATGTCGGAAGACATGTTCGTTTATTTTAGATGGGTTCCTGAAGAGTCTGCATATGAAAATCGCTACCTTGCAGTTGTGGGAGTGACAAGGGAATCTGCTCAGTTGAAACTTACCAACTGGATTTTTGCTGGTGAACTCCTTTTGATTATAGCCACATCGGTTCTTAATGCAATCCTTATCTATTTTATCTGCAAATTCAGCAGCATGTGCAAGGCTGCAAGCGAAAAAGGGGGCGAATAATAAATGCTTGGCATGCAAGACGCATTTCAGATTTTAACGCAGGCTCTTTTGGCTTCCTTCGGCGGTCTTGCAAGACAACTATACGACAAGGATAAAAAGAAAATCAATACTAGCTTGTTGGTTAGAGCCTGCCTTATCGCCGCTTTCATAGGCGTATTGACATATTTCGTTACAAAAAGCTTTGAAATTGAAAGCAATCTGTCATTCGCCGCATCAGGGCTATGCGGGTGGATAGGTCCTCAGATTATAGATTATGTCACTGAATATGCGATTAGGAAGTCGGGACTCAAAACATGATAAATTTGACGGATGTCTGGGAAATAGCGATAAGAAAGGAAGTTAACCGCAAAACCTCAATGTTTTGAAGTCATATTTATGCTGATTTGCATATGGAATCCTGCTTTAGCGTGGCTGTACAATGTCTCGTGGATAATCAAGATCCAGAATAGGCGCATTGGCCGCAAATCGGCACAGCTCAATTGGACGTGAAAAACGGCATGCGCTTTCCAATCCGAGCAAAGTCAAGGAGCTCTGCCAGCAGCGTGAAGAAGCCGTTCGACGCAAGTTTTGGCCTGGGAAAAGGTTACGCTTTTTCTCAGGCTGATTCAGCTTTTGTGGAGGAAACGCAAGGACTTCCGCAACGTTTAAAAGCAGAAAAAACCGGCTGCCCATGACCCGGCTTTGCGTTTAATAGCAAGCGGGGAGTGGATAGCCGGTTCAAATTATTTGCTGCAACTTGCTGGGCGCCTTTTGCGCCGCTGCGCCATAGAGGCGCTTTTCATGGCTATGCGCTTGCGCAATGCTCCGCAAAACACAAGGATCTTTTCGGAATGATGAGAACATTTTTTTGCAGCGCGCAGGCATTGCAATCATCAGACAGAAGTTCAACTAAATATGACCACCATCCCTTATGCTCCGAGGCAAGATTCATTTTAGCAGGCTGCATTTTGGCCGCTCAAAGGCAGCGAGAATATCAGCAGTATAAGTCATCGATGCCCAGCTTTATAAGCGTCTGATTCTCTGTTGGGCATCTCATTCTATATTTCGGATGTGGAATGATGAGCAGCAATCAGGAGGCGCATAGTCAAGCCGCCGCCATTAGTGGGTTCATCGTCCCAAGGCAAAATCCTATTAGCTATTCTCAAATAGCGCGCAATGCGCCACTCTAAATGGCGTTTCTCGCCACTCTAAATGGCGCATCTCGCTACTCTAGCTAAGTGTTGCAGAACCAAAGGTTCAGCTGCAGAGCCTATCTCTTTTAAGCTCTAAAGTCATCTTCATTTTATTTTATCGCTTATCTATTGCATTCCTCCCAGAAGCATTTGCGATAAGCGGAAATATATATTCTATTTATCGCGCATCAGCCCCTTTGCCGGCTTTTGCATTGAGCAAAAAGCTTATATCCTTGGCCAGCTCTTTTATCCTTTCAATATCTGCATCGGTGATCGCCTCATCCTTTTTCAATGATACGTATCCAATTGGCTTGGATTCCATATCTCTGAGCGAGGAGCAAAGGCTCTGGGAAGCTTCCTGAGCCCTGACCAGCTCAAAGCCCGCCTTCGATGTGGCATCCTGATCCTTCAAGTCGAGTATTACATAAGGCTCAGTTTGCAGCTTGATGATGAATTTTGAGAACAATGTGGTTGAAATCTGCTGCATTATATGGCATACAGGAAGTTTGCCCTCTCTGTAGACCTCAAATGTGCACGACATGAACGCATATGGCAAGACAGCCAGGCTTGGGGGATTTGGGGTGTTGTATTCCATTATGGTAACCCGATCTCCTCCGGAGTCGCGCATCGCTCTGTCCATCAAAGTTTTTATCTCGCCTTCAACTTCAATATGCTTATTTTGCTTTTCTTCAGTCCTCGGCCTCTCAATGCTGTAGGGTTCTTGTGAAAGCTGAACCTTAGGCAAAGTAGCAAGAAGCATGTTTGTCTGAGCTACAGACTGCTGCTGCTTTGTTTTTAGCATTGATATTCCGATGTTGATCAACTGCAGGGCTGCATATAGGAAAACGCCGTTAATTAAAATCGATACCCCGTAGTCTTTGAATATTTCCATTATCTCTTGCAACGAATCATCCCTTTTCTTTAATATGGGTCTTTTCAGTTAGTTGCGACTGTGGCAGCCCTGCCAAGTTTTCGACAGTTTCCCAACGAGATTGAGCCGACATTGCGTACTCAACAGCAATTCTTGTCTTGAGATCGTTCCATGCCGAAGGATTCTCGACATAATATTTCGGGCAAGCTTTGCCAGTTGCATCGTAATGGCGCATTATATTGGCTGTTGGATCCAAGCTCCAGCGCTTGCATATTTCAACGCACAGCTCTATCAGACTGTTTTCGGTTAATTTGTTGAACTTGCCGTCTGATCCTGCATGACAGCACTCAATGCCGATTAATGTGGAATTGTTGGTCTTGCATGCCTCTTTAAAGCAAGCGGCGTAAGCTCTGCCTGCATGCGCGGCGCATTCGGTTTCAGGTATGCAAAGAAGAATTTCGCCGCCGAGCCCTATTATATAATGGGCTGAGGTGCAATTTCCGCCGGCGCCGGACTCAAAGTAATTCCTGCGGCCGATGGGGCTTGAGCCGGGGTTTCCGACGCAATGAATCGCAATGCCTTTGGGGGTCATGCCATTTCCGCTTCTGCCGTGTTGAGTTCCAAGCGTCAGGAGACTATTTTCAATTTCCATATGCTTCTCCTTTCGTGTTGGAATCCCGCAAGGCAGATGCCTGGTTGCAGTCAAATGAACCTGTCTTGGAGCTTTATAATCTATTTTCACGCAAGACAAAGCTCCAAATAATTTTCATCCGCAAATCAACATAGATTTCAGGCGTCTCGATATTAGCGGCTCTAGGCGATGCTTTCTATGAAACCCTTTGCGGCTGCATTAGAACCACTATACGAAATTGCAAATTTCCCGCTCAATCTCCAGAGCTTCTGATAGGACAACTTTCATTATTATCCTATGTACAAGTTTCTGAAGTGGTTACAAAAAAAACTCCTAGTCAGCGAAATAGGAGCTTGTTTTTAGAATTGTAATGCAATTGTAAGATTATATGGCTTATGAAGAGTGCGTCGCAAAGAGGAGCAAGGCAAATATACTGATTTTATTATAAAAATGCCTTTTAGCGTCTCAATGGATATCAAGCTCTAAAAAAGGAGCATTGCATTAAAATAGGCATAGCTAAAAACTACTATTTCCTAAGCGCAAATCTTCATGCAGTGACCAAGTCAAAGCTCCCTTAAGGCTTAGCGTACAACTTAAATTTTTTTTATATGAGATTTCTCAATTTTAAGCTTGGCCATGCAGCTGATGAGAGATGGCGATTTCTGCATATCACGCCTTGAAAGTGAGCATTAAATCTCAAAAATAGGTGTATTTGCCTGTAATTAATAAAATTTGGACTGGCCTTCTCTAAGGAAGAAATGCCGACTAGAGAAGAAGCCCAGGAAGCTATTTGCAGCTACAGACTTTGGAGCTTGTGCAGATGGCTTTTGATATGCTGATTTGCAACCGAACGTACCGATTTTGAGGTCGGATTATCTATACTGATTTTCATTGAAAATTACCTATTTTGGAGCTTTGATTATACAGCGAGATTGATATCTGCATTATCAGAGGATAATTAAGCTCCAAAACCGGTTCATTTGACTGCAGATCTGCATAGGTTGACAGTTAAGCGGGCGCGAATTGCAGATATCAATCGCCCCTTGAAAGTGGGCAGTCAAACTCCAAAACAGGTGCGCTTGACCGCAAATGGTTATGCTGATAAACTTTTATTATCCTCTATCTCCAGTGCCGATTCCGTTGCAATCAAGCTGCAGCCCGCACTTTCTTTGGGCGGCTTAAGAATGCAACGGCTTGCCTTGAATTGGCCTAAATAGAATATTCTGCATTCTGCGGAAAGACCATCGTAATGCGAAATTGACGCACTCAAAGCTTGAAAATCCGCCATCATATGCTTGAACGGCGCCGGCTCGACCGAGGGCGGCCGTCCGGAGCTGAAGCCCCGGTTCAATGCGCCTGCAAGGCGGACTGCAAGAGGAGGCCGCGGAAATGGAGCGCCCGCTGGAGGATGCTGGCCATGGCGGGGATCTGAAGAACATACTTGGCGGGCGGCTCCCCATGCTTTTCGAAAAGCTTGGAGAGATTGAGGATCCGCGGAAGCATCCATCCCATAATATCAAGACAGTTCTGCCGCGCAGGAATATCATGCCGGTTTTATGCCTTTCCTCAAAGGGGAATGGCTGGCCGCCACTATTAAGGAGAAAGAGGTTTTCATAAGCTGCAAAGGGAAGATTCCGGGCTGCGAGACAGGCCGCCTTCCCGGCTGGGAAGGCGCCGGCAAGACGCTGGGCGCGCCTTGCCGGAGAAGCCAGGAGAAACGCCCGCGGACGCCCGTCTGAGGCCGGCGGGCCTGAATGACGAAAAAAATCAAGGAGCGTGCGGAAATTGCGTTCAAAACCTTATGGCGCTGCATATTTCAATTCAAGCCGCGCGCGCATCGGAGCCCATGATCCTGCCATTGCGCGCCGCGGCGGCGAAGGGAATCCGCGCTCGGCCTTCAGCGCAGCCTGGCGCTGGAGGCTAAGCTGGCGGCTGCGATAAAACAGCCGTTTACCTGGGGCCGGCATTCGCCGAAAGCAAGAAGCCCGGCATCAGAGCCGGAAGACGCAAATGCATCCCGCGCATAGATCCGGCAAGAATCCTAAAGCCATGAAGGCGCAGCGCCATTCGGTTCAAATGGCGCGCAGCTCGCAACGCAAAGAATAAAGCTTTAAATGCATGAACTTCCGATTTTAGGCCTCGGTTCCCAAGGGAAAGTTGCGCCCACGACCGCCGGCAAAGCCGGCGGGCATGCCGCAAGTGGCTTGCTGGATCCGAATAGCTGCCTTGAATTGATATATCTCAAGATCAATCTTGCGCTCTGCCCAGTGCTCCCGCATCTATAGATATATCCATTTATCCTAAAGGATTCGGCACTGCTCTATCACCCTGCATAATCTATACTGGCTTTCATTGAAAATTACCTTTTTTGGAGCTTGATTATACAGCTAGTGCAAAATGCCGATACAGGGCACTTCATACCGACCAATTGATAATCAAGCTCCAAAAAGGTATATTTGATGAAAATCGGCATATCTCAAAAATCAGAGCCTTCCCAGCGCATCAGTAAAGAATGGGGTGAAAAGATGATTGATGTAAATGCCCTGTACGGTTATCCGTCATGGGAATATTCAGGATTTACCCATATGCTTTTGCCATGCGATGGGCTAATAGCGAAGTTTAGGCCAAATTTGAACTCAGGTTTGGCATATTCAGCCCTTTTTGAGCGCGGACTCATCAAGCGCTTTCGTTTTCACGCCAATGACGCCCCCTTGAGGGACGGCTTTGCATTGTACATGACGTCCAGATGCAACTGCCAGTGTGAATATTGTGAATCCGAACACATTTCGCCTGTCCGGGATATGGGGCTGGAGACCCTGAACGCCGCATTTGAGTTCTGCGCCTGGACAGCGCGAAGGCTGGGTGGAAGGAAGCTTTCAATTACGCTTCTTGGCGGGGAGCCCACAATCATGGCGGATGCCATCGCAGGGCTGATGGAAAGGCTGCGGCTTGCAAACGTGGATGCGATTGCCAGCCTTTGCACGAACGGAATGCTCTCGGAAGAAAATCTCCGCAGGCTTCTTCTATATGACAATATAGAGTGGCGGATTTCTCTGGATGTTCCAGGCAAGGAGCATTCCTGTTTGGACTATCGCAGGGGGATAGATTATTTTCAGGTTTATAAGGCTATTAAAGCAGTTGTAAAACATAAACGCCCGCACCAGATACGTACAACCGTTACTGACAGGAATTTGTCTTTGATGGAAGCGATTGCGAGTGAATGCGAGGCTCTTGGAGCAAGGAAGATAACGTTCACTCCCATGCGATATGCCTATGGAAGGTCTCTGAACATGCCAAACGCAGTTGTCGATCCAGAAGAATATGCAAAGGCTTGGTTCAGTTGCAGGCGAAAATTCAACAGCGTATCGGACACCCACTTCGACATGCTGTTCGGGAAGACAACCGCGTATTGCTCCAGCGTGTTCATCATGCCTGACGGCACGATACTTCCGACAATTTCAGAGTCGTATAAAGACAAGCGCTTTCATATTGGAAATGTGCTCGAAAGGGATTGGACTGCGCTTGAAGAGAAGCTGAACAGCCATAGGAAGCAATTCCTGAATCAAGTTGAGGAGAACTGCAAAGACTGCGTGGGGCGTCACATTTGCAGCGGCGGTTCCATGGCGCCCCAGCTCCATATGGGAAGGCGAGGGCAAAGCGGAACTTGCCTGCATCTGCGAGCCATGGCAGCACTGGCAGCAGAAAGGATAAATGAACTTCTTCCTGATTATGGACGTGCCGTGGAGTCCTTGCCGGAAGGCATTGAGCTTATAGACTACCGCAGCTTGAAAAGCAGAGTATGAGGTGAATTATATGTCAGGTTCCATTTGGTCGGATGAAGATATTGAATCTTGGGACCCAAGTCCCCCGGCTCCACCGAAACCCCCGGATCTTTATGAAGGCAGCATGAGGCTTAAAATGAAATCTGATGAGATTGAACCCGCCCGGGACAGTTTCTCCGACAAGGCCGGCGCTTTAAAGCAAGAATTGATGAAGCTGCTGTCGATTGCCGCGGAGGCTGCGGACTTCAAAGATGGCGAAATTGCCGAGGCGGCTATCAGAATATGCAGCGACGTGTTTGAACTCTCCCTCGACATATCCAACGAAACTGAAAGGGATATGCACGCGGTATGCGATCTGCTGGCAATAAGCCTTGCGGCTACGTGCGCGGAAAAATCGGACGAGCTTTTTTCCGGCAAGGAGATGGCAGGACGGGATATTGCCTACCTTTCAAAGGCGTTTGCTGCAGCAGGGTTGAAAGGCAAGAGGCAACGCTTATGAGAACTATAGGCCCTGATCATATTTTCAATGCCGCGCACAGTTGGCGCGAATTAAGCGTAGCTGAGCGAATAAAGCGCCTGCCTGGCGTATCGCGGGACATTGTGCTGTCGCCGGAGAGCAAGTATGATAAAAACGGAGATCTGACGGGCATCATGTTCCGATCGGAAGGAGATGGCGCAATTGCGTATCCTGGGCTTGTTCCGGACAATGGATGCGGATTTTGCCTGGCGCTGATAAAAGGCGTTCGGCATGGAGGCATAGATTGGAATGGATTCGCCGAATCCCTGATTCTCGCGGCTGGCGTTTATAGCGTAGACAGAAGAAATTCAACGCCAGATGATCTTTTTGGAGCGATGGTTTTAGGACTCCCGAACCTGGAAAATCACTTTTTCTTTAACTTGGCCGAACAAGCCGAAAAATCTGATTTTTATAAATCACTGGTTATGGACGAAGCAATGCCTATTTTGCTGAAGCAGCCTTTTGGATGCTTTCTGGGGCATTTTCTTGAAATACGAAAGCCAGAATCCGGCGGAATGTTCCGAGATGACGAATACATTTTGATTATTCATGCAGGCTCGCAAGGAATCCATCGACTGCTTAACAATCTGCTTCATGAGAGGCATCATTATCATTCCCGAGTATACGGAGCCCCGCTCTCCAACCAGGAGGGGCAGGATAGAAAGCTGTCAGCTCAAATGGCGATGAATTACTCAAGAGCCAGTCGGCTGCATTCGCTTAAAATTATATCGGAGCGCGTATATGATTATTTTGGAGCGGAGACTTTTTTCTTGTCTGACATATTTCACAGCTACATCCAGTACGAGGATGGCGGAATCCTGCATTGCCGCGGCGTGCAAAACGCGGATTGCCCGTATAATGACTCTGAGTTTCCTTACTGCCTGCTAGGCGGAACGCTATCGACCAGCTCATATATTCTTTCTCCAACAGTTGCATGCGCAAGCATATGCCATGGAACTCCTGAAGCATTCTATTCCGATCCCATGTGTGAAAGATTCGATTCGCCGGATACGCTCGCTTGGAAAGACACATCGCCTCGAGGAGATCCGCGCCTTTTCGAATCTGTGACAAGGGAATTGGCAAACTGGTTTGAAACTCAGGGATGCATGAAGATATGCGCAAGGCTTCTGCCTGTTTTTAACATGCAGCTGGCCGACAAATGAGGAGGCGCTGGCATGAAGCATTATTTGCCGCCTGCCGCAAGGCTGGATGAGAAAAAAATGGCCGGGGTGCTGGATAAGGCAAAGAAAAAAGGAACGCTTGAAAAAGTTGCCCAGGAATCAATCAAGCTAATAATAGACAACCCCAATGCGCCCATTCTTGAAAGCGTCGTATTGGGCCAGCTTATAAAGCTCATTTCAGCCGAAGAGTTATTTGCGATGTTTATATCCATGGAAGATGAGAATTTTTCTTCGTATAATGATTATAGCAGAATAGACGGATGGGTAAACGCGGCGCTTGCGTTCTCCCGCTTTCCTTCAGTGCATAAGAAAGCGGTTTCTGCAGGCAATGCCATGCTTGCGAACATGGCGGTAAAACTTTTCATGGAGATGACAGAGGTCAATGCTGAAAACTGGAGACGCAACCAGGAAAGATCACGGGAGATAAGAAAATGCGCTGAAATGATCCAGAAAACTGACGTCATCGAAGCCGGGCTTTTTTATCTGCCAGCTTCTTTATCGGAAAGGCTTGAGAGGTTTATTGACTCCTATTATGACTTCTCTGTTAGAGACGATATGGCCTTTTTCGCCCGCATATTCACTAGCCGGGACGCTTTGGAAGCGTGCGTGGAGAACTGGAGCGATTATGAGATATCCCGAACAGGCAAGGAATCTCTTAATTACATCTCATTGACTGAAGCTTCAATGATGCCGGTTTCTGAAGATTTAGCCGGACTGTTGGAAAAGGATGGGCGCATCGCCATAAAATGCGCTGTTCTTAAAAGGCTTCAGGGTAACATGCGAGATTCTTACGTGGATCCGGTTTATGGTCTTTTATCTGACAGGGAGCCGATTATCGCCGTCAGCGCTCTGACGCTGCTATGTGAATGCTGGGAAGCCTACAGGATTTCAAGCGTTGCGTCGGAGCTGCTTGGAATGCGTAGCGAACCGTTTGTTGTTCTGTATGTTCTCAGGCTTTTATTTTTGCTTCGAAATACTTGGATTTCATCTTCAGTAGAAAATGACATCGCTGCTTTCTTAGAACAAAAATCTCTTCACGAAAACTCCGTTTGGGTAATGCGCTCCGCAGCCGCTAGGCTTTTGGGCATTTGCGGAAAAAGGGAAGAACTTCTGGAATTGCTTTATAGCGATCGCAACTATGATGTACGCGCAGCCGCATTTTCAGGCCTGGGTGGAATTGAGACGAAAAACATCAAAAAACCCAAGCACCTGGCGACTGACATCAATGCCCTTGAAGCGCTTAAAATGGAGTGGAATATAGATGGATGAGCGTGAAAAGCTTTTAAATATTGCAGGCTATCCTGTTCTGACTAAAAATATATGTGGCGGTATAGCTGTTTTGGCTTTCATTCACGAATCTGGATTATTTAGAACTCTCGTTTTGGATCAATCAAAGAGCGTTCATAATGAGTTGATCAAGAAATGGGGATTTCATGCGCCTAATCGCATACCATCATTTATGCCTCCATTTCGCTCTGCAGCCTTGACGATAACGAGCCGCTGCAATATGGACTGCCCGTACTGCTTTGTATATCCGATCCCTCGCAAATTGGACATAAGCGAATCCTTCGCTAAAACTGCCGTAAAAGCTCTTGCGGAGCATATGACAAAGGGCCGGAGACAGATTTATCTATGGGGCGGTGAACCTACGCAAAATCCCAAAGGGCTGTTTTCCGCCCTGAATGCCGTTTCGCATGATGAATGCGCGGTGACGCTTACGACCAATGGATGTGCGGAGGATGAAATGCTAATCAGGCTGGCGAGATACGATTTCCTGGAATTTCAAATTTCCTTCGATGGCGTTGCTCAAGACAGGCAAAAGCGGATCGCTGGAGGCTCCTACAACAGGGTTATGCATAGCGTCCATTTGCTTAATGCCGCGGGAAAGCGGCCTATTTTAAGAATAACCGTTACAACGGAGAATATAGGAAACTTGCGGGATATGTTCAAGCGAATCATAGAAATGAATTTAACGGATCGCATATGCATAGAGCCCGTGCATGCATATGCAGGGCGTTCCCGCTTGCAGCAGCCATCCCAGCCCGACCCCAATCACTATGTTGAGGAGCTTTTCCACTGCATACGATATGCCGAGCAGCACGGCCGCGCAGTCTATTCCCAGCCGCTGCGCCCGCTGACATCCAGCAAAGCGTACGACTGGGGATTCATCAACATCCTGCCGGATGGAAACGCTGTATCTACTGTATCCATAATCGACTCGTCCCATCCGGACGCAGGCGTCTTCCAGTGCGGTCGCATTGTGGATGGAAAGCTTGAGATTTCTGAAAATGCCGCCAGGCAAAGCAGCGCGTTCATCGGCGCCGTCGCGAGAAAATGCGTGATGTGCCCGGTATTTAGCATCTGCAAGGGAAATGAGCAGCGTGATTATTTTGCGTCCGGCACCCCTGCGGCAGAATACAGATGCGAGGTATTTCGCGCAATCATGAAGACTTGGATGAGCTGCATGATGGAGAAAGCCCTGCCGATGATGCTCAGAGCGGGAGGCGAATCCAGCTTCACCCTTAAGCGCAAGGCCGGCGAACAGGCAGTCATTTTGAATGTTTCTTTGCAAGAGGAGGGGGCATATGCCAAGATCAAAAACGGTGGATGATATGGCGTCCATGCTAAAGCCAAACGCTGAAAGCTTTCATGATCCCGGAGCGGAAGCCTCTTTGAAATTCCACTGGAATGGCATGGGTTTTCGAAGCATGGATGAATTGGCGTCATGGACGCTTTCGATCATTGAGGCTTCGTTTTATGATTTGGAAAGAGAAAAGGCGCGTAAAGTCTCTTTATGGAATCCTAATTGCAATATCAAGCGCGCAAGGTGGAGAAGGCGCCTGGAAGAAATGCTTGAGAAAAAAGCGCTTTCCTCTTACCTTGAAAGCATCAGGGGCGACAAGGGCATGATGCTGGAGGTTCAGTCAATTGAAGCCCAATATATGAAAAACAATGGCTCAGACCAATTTTGGGCTGCTATATTTTGGAAGCTTGCATATGCCATAGGAAGTGATATAAAAGGCTTTTTTTGGATGAACAGGACATTTTCCGATTTAGAGGAGTTTGGGAGGGACATGAAGCTTAAACTTGCACAGCGAGAAAATAAGAGCGCGTTCGAAATCCCATTTGGCTACGCGGATATGCTGCGGCTTGGCATCCTCTCTAAATACTTGAGCTATATAGATGCCGATGCCGAAACTATGGAAACTATTAAAAGCTTTGAGGACGAGCTCTTAATAGTGGAAAAAGGAAAAGTGGATTTTGATTTTGAACTCGCTTTGAATAGGCTCGCATTTATGCTATCTGATGATGCGTTCTTTTTTGACGGCAAGTTTTTCCTTAGATTAGAGGAATTGATTGCCTATCTGGAAAAAGCATTGAAAAAATCCCTTGACAGCTTTAGAAACTTGGTAGAAAGGCTTATAAGCTTGGAAATCGGCAAGCCGTCCCCATCTTTTGCCGTATGGATGGAAGCGCTTGGCAAGAAGGAGCAGCTGGAATCGCTGTCCAGCAAATTCCTTATTTTAAAATAGGGGCTGGGAGGCGGTTTTATTGAAGCATAAAAGACATGCGGGAAAGAACGCGATATTTTGGATCCTTGCGCTGTGCATGGTTGTAAATCTCGCCCTCCTTCTGTGCCTGTCGGAATGCGCGCTTCGCGTTTCTAAGCTCGCAGCGCCACTAAGCGCGGCGTCTGAGAAAGAGATGCTCTACATGATGGGTTCAGTTGTATTGGGGAGCTTCGCGGCTTGCGGATATGCGCTTGTTTATTTTTCAGTTTCTCTTGCGGTAGGGGAGCGCATCTGCGGGCTATGCAATTGGAATGCGGAGTTTGTTTTTGAGCTGGTTGTACTGGGCATTCCAACATTTTTGCTGTTTGCCGGCTTCTTTTTTTTCCAAGCTCTTCCTGAGGGAGGCATTGCGTCAGCATTCAAACTGATATATTCCTGCAAGGATCCATTTGCTCTTGCTGAAGCCGCGCTTTTAATATCTTTTCCATTCATGGCTCTCGTGAAGCTTTGCGTTATGAATATATATTTGGATCGCAGGAAAAAGGACAAAGTGAAGGCAAGCCAGTATCGGCATATGAATGGATTTGTCAAAATCATGGTTCACCTCGCTCCGGGAAGAGAGTCCCGAAGCCTAAGCCATGCGCTAAGGCGCAATCGGGAGAACGCCAGCATGAGAGAATTTTATCTGAACGATAAATATCCTTCCAGGCATGCCGTTATATTTATAATCATAGAGGCGCTTCTGCTTTTTGCGTTTTGGGAGTTCAGCATCAGAGAAGGAAAAATAGAATCGGCTATAAAGGCTGGCAATTTCCTTCATATAGAAAAGTCCTATTATGAAATGAAAGAAGAAAAACACCCTGTCAGAGAAGCTGATTAAGCCATTGCTTGCTTTGCCAAAGCAGCGCGCTATGCTGATCTGCATCCTTAATATGTGCATTTGGCTTCAAATGGGCATGCATTGATGCTCTTTGGCTATCGAAGCGTCCAAGCAATGGCGGGATGCGGCCTGTTCCCGCGACGATTTCCGCAGGCGCCGGAAAATGCCGCTTCGCCTTCGAAAATGCAAACTGCATCGCCCCTGGGCTGCATTCAGCGATCCATGCATGAATGCGGCTCCTCGCGCGGCTTCTCCATCATGGCCGTTAAGGAGGAAGCGCGGCCGAATTAAACGTCCTGCCGTCGGCGGCTTTTTCTGGGAAATCGCGGCAAAAGAGCCCCATAGATTTTCTCGCTTGCTTTTATAAGCCCGCAGACAAGGCTCGCGTCAATTCATCTATTGCCATTTCGATATTTCCGGGCTGAAACGATATCGCGTTACCATGCTCAAATATGTTCAGTTCGCGCAGCAGAAACTCTTTTTTGAGGTAAGAGTCGGGATTATTTGACTTTATTCTTTTTATACCTCGCTTTCTTCACTCTCCTTCGGCAGGAGGATTTTAGCCGCCAGAAGAATGCGCCACCCAACGCGGCGGGTTATATATACTGATTTTCATAGAAATTCGGCTTGCTTGCGCGCATAGAAAAGTCCTTATTTTGGAATTCAAAAATCTGCTTATTTGATGGCTGATTGGCGCAAGATACTGATTTGCATTCAAACGCAACTGCTTCGGAGCTGATTATCCGCTGATACTCGGTAAAGTCAAGCTTGAAATAGGGATTTACCAGTCAGCGGGGCAGTCGTGAGGCCTGGCTGCCGCATGGCAGCCAGGCCCCATAATCATCTGAAATTCCTCCGGTTCAAGGAGTTTAAAAGATGCTCCACCCTTAACGCGTTATTTTGCTCATCTACAATTATTTCGAATATAGCATCCTTTATATCGTTATTTGAAGTGCTGGAGTATATGCTTCTGTAAAAATCCGCTGCATCCAAAAGATAGAAAAAAGTCTCTTCATATTCTTTCGCAAGCACTTTTCCCGCGCTTTTACGAGTTGGTTTGGAAGATGCGCAATCTTTGCCTGTCAGCTTTTTAAATAAGCACCCAAGCAAGAAAGCATGCTTCTTCTCATCCAGCTTTATAAGGCTCAGCAGATCTTTGTGGCTTTTGTCAACAGCGATTTGCGACAACTCTTCTATATATAGGCAGTTTTTTCTCTCATCTTCCAGCGCCGCAAGAAATGCATCCGCCATGTGATGATCCGATGGTGAAATCCTCTTGTAAACTTCCATGCCATCCTCCCCAATTACCCTGATGCGCATTGCAAAGCCCCTGTTTTGAGGCGAATTATTCAGCGTTCATGAATAATCCTCATAATGGGGTTTATATGTACATCAATAAGTAATGTCCATAATTTACCATCATTTTTGCCAGTATATTTATTTTAAGGCAAACAATAATAAATATGGTAAATATTTGTCTTGAAAATGAACTGACGAATGAAATTTTCTTTCATGCGAAATGTGTTCCTGCATTTTCATCCAAATAAATAATATGCAGCTTGCGGCATCAATAGGACTGAAATAGTATGCCGGTTTGCAGCAGAATGTACAGAAGATGGGATTGACTGTCCACTTTCATTTTTCAGTCAAGACATACTGTTTGGCAAATGAAAGTTCAGAATTTGAAGCTTGTTTATACAGAGAATGCGATTGATATCGCCATTTCGCACATTGAAAGTGCTTAATAAAGCTTCAAAATCGGTAGTACGTTTGACTGCAAATCTGCATAGCATCGGAACTTATATGCAAATCAGCATATCGAGAGATTCCCAAAGCGCAAATCCACGGAGTGATTAAAGTGAGCAAAAGATTTATTATTCTGCCTGCTGCTATCGCAGTATTATTCAGCATCATGGGCGCGCAAAGCAAAAAGGCGGAATTTGCTTCAACGCTTGAGAGGGAAGCTGTGGTCGAAGCGGCAACGCTTAATGTAAGAACCGGCCCCGGCATGACATACCCGATTATAGGAGCTGAAAAAAAAGGCGCCGCCCTGGAGATAATAGGGGCTATGGGCAATTGGTATCTCGTAAAAAGGCGGGATGATTCCATTGGCATGGTTTCAAGCAGATACGTCAGGGTGACAAAGATAGAAGAGGCGGATGTGAAAGAGGGAGACGACGCAGGCGAAGAACTCTCCGGAGGCGTGCAGGCT
Source organism: Clostridiales bacterium (assembly GCA_031269465.1). Taxonomy (GTDB): domain Bacteria; phylum Bacillota; class Clostridia; order Lachnospirales; family WQUN01; genus JAISWZ01. The sequence goes on from JAISZB010000110.1 coordinate 22,419, forward strand.
GGCGCTGATGAAGAGCTTCTTTTCCGGCTTGTCAATGAAGAAAGGGTAAAGGGTTCCCTTGAACCGTTCGAATGGGATGAGCGTCTTAACAAGGCGGCGCAAACGAAGTTGGAGGACATGCTTCGAGAGAATTATTTCGGGCACAATTCCCCGAATTACGGCACCCCCTTCTCAATGCTGAAGCAACTTGGAATAACGTACAAAACGGCGTCAGAGAATCTTAGCAAAGACAAGTCGGTGGAGCTTGGCTATGAAAAAATGATGGGGAGCTTGTCGCACAGAGCCAACATGATGAGCATGCGCTTCAATAAAATGGGTGTGGCTGTGGGAGAGCCGGATGACGGAGGAAAGAAGGCGATTGTTCAAATTTTCATAGAAGAGCTGACCTCTTGACGGGCTTCCTAACTGACTGAACCGCTGAGCGCCGCTGTATAGGGGAGGATATCATGGATGTCGGAAAAATAGATGATTCAGGAGGTTCTATCCGCGCTTGCGGCCAAGGAAAGCCTGAACAGCAAATAAAGTCGCAAAGGGTTGCGCCGGGAGGCGCTTCGATGGCCGGGGAGCTTCCTGAAAAGGATCTGATAAAGCTTTTGAAGTCCATCGGCTTGAGCCAAACCGAAAAGGAGCTGAAGATGCTTGACGCGCTTCTTGACAACGGGTTTCCTTTGGACAGGGAGACGGTAATTAAGATGAATCAGGCTCTGAAGCTCACAAATGACATGCAACAAGCTCTGTTCTTTCTGAAAAATGACATGAAGCCGACAAAGGAGAACTTGGAATCACTAGACTTTTTCAAGGAAGGCGGAGAGTTATCAAATGAGATCATGAAGCTCCAAGATGCTCTGGAGAGTATGCCCGACAAGGCTTTAAGCCTTTTTGCCAGCAAGATTCTCTCAGGCGCCGCTCCTCTGCATACGCAGGCCGGTCTAGCAAAAAGCGAAGAGGCGGGCGATGCATTGAAAACTCTTCAGCATGATGGCCAGGCAGGCTTGAAAATGGAGCTCGAAGCTGAAATGGGACTTGCAAAGCTTGATATGCATCCTGGGAAATTGGATTATATAATCTCGGAGCCTAAAAAACTTTCTATGGAGAGGCTTTTGGAGCATGTCGGGCCTGAAGCCGTCCAAATTCTGAAAAAAGATTTGCTGAAAGGGGAAATTTCTTCAGAAAAATTCAGAAAGGCTATTGCCGGCGCTTCAGATGAAGACTTCGAGTTCCTAAATGAAGCAAAGGAAAGGATAAAGCTCATAGAGCTGAATCCTCTAGAAAAATCGGAAGACGTGAGAGCGTTTGAGCGCTTTAAAGCCAGGCTTAGGCATCAGATTGAGCATGGCTACGGCCGCGAAGGAGCGGGAATCCCGCGTGTTGCGTTGGCTAGGCGGCATGCAGTTGACATTAAGAGGCTTTCAATGTCAAAGGCGGGAGGGCGCCCTTTAGAGATTGATGAATTTTTCGACGATTTTAAAGCAAGGCTCGCGGCAGCGAAGCTGGAGCTGTCCCACTCTGATTCCCAAGAGGCTAGGAAGTCGGCAGAGATCATTGGAAAGCTGAGTGATAGGATCACATTCATGTCTCAAATGAAAAGCGCTCCTTTCGCTCAGATTCCGATTAATATAGGAGAATCCCCGTATAACGTTGAATTGCATATTTTCAAAGACAAGAGGAAAAAGAATCTAAAAAGCGCTTCAAGCGCTCTAGTAGCGCTTAATACTCTTAATTTGGGCAAAGTTGAAGCTTATCTTAAAAAGGAAGAAGCTTCGGTTTCCATACAATTCAGGCTTGAAAATCCAGAGATCGAAAAACTGGCAAAAGGTTCCTATGCAGTGCTCGAAGAATTGATGAAGCAGCGCGGCATAAGGATTATTGCATGCGGCTACTCCTCCTCTGCCTCTCGATTTACTCTTCTCGATAGTGAAAAGGATCTTCTGGAAGTTGAAAAGCCAAGCGGAAAGCATATAACTATCGACATGAGAATGTAAATGCGGGAATGCTGGAGCAGATCAAATTGGGGCTTGATTATCCTTGATAATCAGGCCTCAAAACTCTTTTGCATCAAGCGGAATGATCAAGGCTTAATGGAGGTTTTCGAAAAGTGAATGTTTTGGAATAAAACAGCCCCAATCTTTCAACAATAATTTCAGAGCAATGTCCGGCATGAGTGAAATCTTTCAGATATACGGATTTGCATAGGAAAGTTCCTATTCAGCTTGACTGTCAGGGTCTCATATCAATATCCCAAACAGGAGCGTATGGCTCATAATCGTCGGTACATACTGATGAGTTTAGGCAAGATCCAATTTTAGCTTGACTGTACAGCGAGCGCGATTGATATCTGCATTTTGCGCTTTGCAAGGGATAATCATGACTTTACATCGCTGCATTTGAATGCGCGCCAGCTTGTTTATATACTGATTTTCATAGAAACCCCTATGAAGCTTCTCTTCACCACTAAGGATGAAAATATTAAGCCATTTGTGTGTTTGAATCATGGACAAATGTCCATAAAATGTATTTTCGTACTAAACTGGCTTTTTTTGCTGATTATACAACTGCAAAATGCCGATATCAGTCGCGCCAATCAATGGACAGTCAAGCTCTAAAAAGGAACATTTGATGAAAATCGGTATAGTGATTATGAATTGCCGAAATTTCTTGTTTGCATATGTAACCGCCTATTTTAGCTTGGCTGCAAAGCGCCTCTATGGAATAAGTATATAGGAGGATGTAACTGCAAAAAAGTCTTATATAAGGCTTTTTCGCCAATCTTTCTTTCAACGGGCAATCTCATTGCCCTTAATTTACTGATTTGCGTCTGAAAATTCCTGTTTTAGAGCTTGAGAGCACAGCGAGCGCGAAATGCCGATATAAATCGCACCTTGTAAGTGGATAATTTAGCTTTGGAAAAGGTGCATTTGACTGCAAATCGGTATAATTCCAAAGATGAGTCAAAGGAGGCTGCCGATTGAATAAGCTGTTGCATAGAACAGATTATTTGCTCGTTTTAATAAGCACGATAATTCTCATATATATAAGCATAGTCTATATGAGTTCCATTACGCTTCTGCGTGAAGACTCCAAGATAGTCAACTACGGCGGCCTTATTCTGACTCAAACGCAGCAACTTATTGAGATTAACGGGAAGCTTTTCAGCGGAAACGCCACAAAGGAGCAGCTGGAGGCAGAGCTGGAAGAAATAGAAATCTTATTGAGTGAATTCGTAAAATACCTTAAAGATCCAATGAAACGGCACAATGTTCAAAGCGAGACCGATATGGTGTACAATGCCTGGAATGTACTCAAGGAAGAGCTTTTGACCAAAAGCCCGGACGATTACAGAAATATGATTGATACTTACCATCAGGCGTTTTTGCACATAATCAGTGAAACCATGTCTATAACGGTAACCGTATCCGATTCAGACAGCTCCGAAATGGTGCGCCAGCTTTTCATTGGGAACTTCGCCATAATAATTATCATTGCCTCAATTACAGTTGTGATGCAACGCGCCGCGCATTTTAGCAAAATGGCGTCTCAAGCCAGGCAGATTATGCTGGATAAGGCTCCGATGGCATGTTTTGTAAGGGATTCAGAGTTCAGGCTTGTAGATTGCAACAAAGAAGCTGTAAAAATGCTGGGCGCCATTTCAAAGGATAACATCATGGGGACAATGCTGATGAACTTCATGCCCGAATATCAGGATGGAGGAAAAAGAAGCGATGAAATGCTCGCGGAGGTTGAAGAAAAGGTAGATGAACTCGGGCAGTATCAGCTGAACTGGACGTATGTAAACTTAAAAGGCGAAATCATACCGGTGGAAGAACGAATAGTGAGGGTCAGAGGCGAAGGGGATCTCAGCTACGCAACCTACTCCAGGGATTTGAGGGAGTTGATAGAAGCCAAGCGGGAAGTCGCCGAGGCTGACGAGCGGCTTAACGCAATACTGGATGCAATGCCTATGGTATGCTGCTTTTTGGAAGATTATCAGCCTGTTTATTGCAATGAAGTGGTGGTGAGCATTTTCAACTGCAGCGAATGGGAGTTCTGTCAAAATTTCTGGAAACTGATGCCTGAAAAGCAGCCGGACGGATCGGATTCCGTGGCAGCTGGAAAGGAGCGCATCAGGATAGCAAAGGAGCAAGGGGAAAACCGCTTTGAGTGGATGCATAGAACTGCTGACGGAGAGCCTCTGCCTTCCGAGGTGTTTCTTAAGAGGGTGAACTGGAAGGATGGCTATCAGCTGGCTGTATACCTGGTTGACTTGCGCAGGGTCAAGGAGAATGAGCTGAAGGTGCAGGAGGTTGACTTGCAGAGGCGTGAGATGGAGATCCAGACAGCCGCGGCCAAAGCTTCAAATGAGGCCAAGAGCAACTTTCTGGCGCTCATGAGCCATGAAATAAGGACTCCTATGAACGCCATCCTAGGCATGAGCGATTTGATAAAAGTGGACAATCTTGATGAAAGCCAGCTTAACTACTTCAGGGACATAAAGCTAATGTCAAACTCTTTGTTGCAAATCATAAATGACATTTTGGATTTCTCGAAGATTGAAGCGGGAATGTTCGAGATCAATCCAGTTCATTTCAACATTCGCGAGAAGCTGGATAATGCCGCGTCAGTCTGCAGATTCAGCGCTCTGCAAAAAGGGTTGGATTTTTCTTGCTCAGTCGCGGATGATGTGCCTGAAGTGCTGTACGGAGATGACATCAGATTCAGGCAGGTGATAATGAACATCGTCAACAATGCAATCAAGTACACGAAAGAAGGAAGCGTAGACATTCGGGTTGAGCTCGCTAAAGAGCAGGGCCTTGATATCGTGAATTTTAGAGTTAGTGATACAGGCATAGGCATTAAAGAAGAGCATCTGGAAGCCATCTTTGAAGTGTTCCGCCAAGTGGACGGAAGCAATAACCGAGGAATAACAGGCACTGGTTTAGGGCTTTCCATTTCAAAGAACCTCGCCAAGCTCATGGGCGGGGATATAAAAGTGAAGAGCATTTACGGACAAGGATCTGAATTCATTTTCACTCTTCCGCTTAAAGAGGGGGATGCCTCCTTGATTGAAAAAGAGGATATCGGCAAATTCGTAGTTGGAAGCGACAGAGTAAACGTCCTTGTAGTAGATGACAATGAAATAAACAGAAAAGTGGCGCTTGCCTACCTGCAGAAGCATAGCATCGTCGCGGACTACGCCGACAGCGGAATGCAGGCTATTGAAATGGTAAAGTCCAAGGATTACGATCTTGTCTTTATGGATCACATGATGCCTGAAATGGATGGCATAGAGGCAACTCGAATTATCAGAGGGCTGGATGGAGACAAGTTCAAGGCGCTGCCGATTGTGGCTCTTACGGCAAACGCTGTGAGCGGGGCAAAGGAAGAGTTTTTTGAAGCTGACATGAACGACTTCATATCAAAGCCTATAGTCGCTTCTCATCTCAATAAAGTTTTGAAGAGGTGGCTTCCTGATGATAAGATAACTGTTGTGCAGAAGTGATTTAGGAGATGCCGCTTTGCAGTCAAATGTACCGATTTTGATGCCTGAAAGTCCACTTGAAGGGTGCGAAATGACTATATCCGCATTTCTCACTAATTGTATAATCAGGCATCAAAACCGGAACTATCCAATGCAAAGCAGTATATATGGTTATTTTGTGTTGGAGTGTTTCATTTTGAGCCTTTTTTTGTGAAGGGCTTGACCTGATTTAAAAAGAAGATTAAGATCAAGTGGTAGCTTTTCGATAAAATTCTTTCTTATACTGATTTGCATATGAAAGTTCCGATTTTGAGGTCGGATTATACAGCTAGTGCAAAATGCCGATTTCGGCATTTCGCACCATTCAATGGATAATCCGACCTCAAAATCGGTACAATTGATTGCAAATCAGTATATACCGCTCTTCATCAAATGTTCCTTTTTTGCAGCTTGACTGTCCATTGAGTGGTGCGACTGATATCGGCATTTTGCACTCGCTGTATAATCAAGCCCCAAAAAAGGTAATTTTATACGAAAAGCAGTGTAGCAGGATGAAAAATAGGATAAAGGGCTCTTAAGCGTTGCCTATTAATCTTATTAAAGAAGATTTCTTCTTACTAAGGCTGTGAAGGGAATGGCTCATGAGAAATATAAAGCTGGGAAAAACAAACCTGGAAGTTCCCGCAATCGCAGTGGGATGCATGCGCATCGGCTCTTTGGAAAAGAAAGCCGCAGAGGCTTTCGTTAAAAACGCGCTGGAAATCGGCGCGAATTTCTTTGACCATGCCGACATTTATGGGGGAGGCGTCTGCGAGACTGTTTTTTCAGAGGCAATCGGCATGAACAGCTCTATTAGAGGAAAAATTTTCCTCCAATCCAAATGCGGCATCGTGCCTGGAAAGATGTTTGATTTTTCCAAAGAGCACATATTGAAGTCAGTTGATGGAATACTTGGAAGGCTTAAGACTGACTATTTGGACGTTCTTCTATTGCACAGGCCGGATGCCTTGATGGAGCCTGAAGAAGTCGCGGAGGCTTTCAATATTCTTGAAGAAAGCGGCAAAGTGAGGTATTTCGGCGTATCCAATCAAGATCCCAGCACTATAGCGTTGCTTCAAAGGTTCATGAAGCAGCCGATAGCAGCTGATCAGCTCCAGCTCAGCATAACAAACGCATCGATGATAGCGCAGCCTCTTAACATCAATATGGCAGATGAACTCTCGCTTGACAGGGATAATGGGGTCTTAAACTATTGCCGTCTGAACGAGATAACTATTCAGCCATGGTCGCCGCTCCAGCATGGCATGTTTGCCGGGACTTTCTTGGGGAATGAGAAATTTGCGGGACTTAACGCTACGCTTGATGAGATTGCCAAGAAGTACGAAGTCTCAAGCGCATCGATTGCCATGGCATGGCTTTTGCGCCATCCCGCCAAGCTCATGCCGGTCACGGGAACCACTAGCCCGCAAAGGCTCAGAGACTGCGTAAAAGCTTCAGAGATTACGCTTTCACGCGAGGAATGGTATCAGATTTACTTGGCTGCAGGGCATAGGCTCCCGTAAAAATACTGTAAAACAATGCATATTTTATTAAAAAAAGTCCAATCTAACTTTAGGATTCTTGCCTGAGACTATGGCGCGTAAAAGAAAATCTAAATTAGGAGGACTTTACTTATGCTAAAGAAAAAAGCATTGGCGGGGGCGATCGCTCTAGTTCTGATTCTTTCGCAGGCACTGCAGGCGTTTGCCGAAGAAAGCCAGCCGCAGGCGGAAACCTTGCCCAAGCTGAATGTCAACGCTAAAGCTGCGCTTCTTATGGAGCCAGTGACCGGGACAATCCTGCTAGAGCAGAATGCTCACGAAAAACTGCCGCCTGCAAGCGTAACAAAAATCATGACGATCCTTCTCATTTTTGAAGCTCTCGATCAGGGAAAGATAAGCTGGGACGACATGGTAACCTGCAGCGAGCACGCTGCCAGCATGGGTGGATCACAGGTTTATCTTGAAGCTATGGAGCAGCAGACAGTAAGGGATCTCACCAAAGCTATCGTCATATCGTCCGGAAATGACGCGGCGGTTGCCATGTCTGAATTCATTGCTGGAAGTGAAGACGGATTCGTCACTATGATGAATACAAGGGCGAAAGAACTGGGAATGGATGACACTCATTTCGCAAATGCATGCGGACTTGATGAAACAGGCCATGTTACAAGCGCCTATGACATAGCGCTTATGACGCGCGAACTGATTACGAAGCATCCCAAGGTATTTGAATTCTCCACCATATGGATGGATAAAATAGTGCACAAGACTGCAAGAGGCTCTTCGGATTTTGGCCTGTCAAATACAAATCGCCTGCTTAAAAGCTATCCGGCCTCAACCGGGCTTAAAACAGGATCCACTGCGGCAGCGTTGTACTGCATCTCCGCAACCGCTCAGAAAAACGGCCTTCAACTTAACGCAGTCGTTCTTGGAGCTCCGGATCCAAATACTCGTTTCGGTGAAGCCATAAAGATGATGGATTACGGATTTGCGAATTATGCGATTGCTTCAGGCGATGAGGCTGATGCAGTAATGGGCGAAGTGTCAGTTCTTAAAGGCAATCTTGATAAAGTCAGCGTAAAGATCAACAAGCAAGTGAACGCGCTCATACCAAAGGGCAAATCCTCTGAGCTTGAAAAGAAAGTGGAGCTTCTGTCGGCGGTTCCAGCGCCGTTTGCAGCCGGCACAAAAGCTGGTGAAGTTGTTTATTTCTATGAAGGCAAAGAGGTGGGCAGAAGCGATTTGGTTACCGTTGAAGCGGCCGCAAGGGCGAAATTGGGAGATACCATGGGCAGGATGATTGAGAAGTGGTTCAGATGAATGACTTTTAAGCGAGAGTATTCCCGAACGCCTCGATTTATGATATACTGATTTGCAGCCAAATATACCGATTGATCATTTATTTATATGCGATTTAAGAAGTTATACCGATGTGCGTCCGGTTTTTGAATGTACATCGGTATATTTTTCAGTTAATTTGCCGTCCAACTTGAAATCTACATAAAATAAACGCAAAATCCCATGAAAGCAATATTTTATTAATTCACGTCGCTATGCTCATTAGACTTCTTACAAGAGAAAAGATTGCAGGATAAACGGCGATTATACCGCTTTGCAGTCAAATGTACCGATTTCATCAAATGTTCCTTTTTTTGTTGATTATCAATTGATGGTGCGAAATGCCGATATACCGCTTTTCATCAAATGTTCCTTTTTTTGTTGATTATCCATTGAATGGTGCGAAATGCCGAAATCGGCATTTTGCACTCGCTGTATTATCAAGCTCCCAAAAAGGTAATTTTATATGAAAAGCAGTATATCAATCGCGCTCGCTGTATAATCAAGCTCCAAAAAAAGTAATTTTCTATGAAAATCAGCATATCTAATGCAAAGCAGTATATGATGCCGTTGCTCCAACGCAAAGAGGTGATAATTTGTCTTTGAACTATGCAGATTTTGCACAGGCTAAAAATAAGATGGCAAATTTCTTCAACCTATTCTCTAGGAAAAGTGAAAAAACTGTGAATAAGGAGAGAATGGGAGGGGAGCTGCACCTGTTCTTCCTGGTTGAATGCTCATCTGGCATGGCTGGGGATAAAATCGGCATGATAAACAGCTTTTTCAGAACGCTTTTGGATAAGCTCTCCCAACTGTCCCCGACAGAAAAATTCGTTTGCGATAAGATCATGATAAGGGTCATATCCATCGCAAGCGAAGCGTGGTGGCACATAGGCCCGAATGGAGCATCTGTTGAAAACGCTTCTTGGAGCGATCTCATCGCAGGCGGAGGCCGCAACGCGGCAGAAGCTATGGAGATGCTGTACAAAGCTTTGGTCTATAACGGCAGCTTTGACGTACCGCCGATGATCTTTTTCATAACCGCCAATGCCCCCTGCACTGATGAAACAGCTCCAAATTACAAGACTTCCGTGCAAAAGCTCAATGAAAGCCTTTTCGGCCCTTGGAACAGACGGTACTCAATTGTTCTGGGAATGGAAGGGGAGGCGGTGCATGAAGAAATCGCCAGTTTCAGCAGCGACCGGCTTCAACTTGACGCCGGAGAGGCTGCGCATTTGATTGAAACGGCTATGAAAGAAGGCTGACAACGGATGAAGCGGCCGGAAGATGATTATCCGTCCGCTTCATCCGTTGGGGAGATTTTATTAAATATACCGACATTCAATGAACAGTCAAGCTCCAAAAAAGGAACGGTATATACTGATTTGCGGTCAAATGCACCTGCTTTGGAGCCTGGTTATACCGCTTTTCATCAAATGTTCCTTTTATGGAGCTTGATTATCCATTGAGGGTGCTAAATGCCGATTCGGCATTTAGCACTACCTGTATAATCAAGCTCCAAAAAAGGTAATTTTATATGAAAAGCAGTATATCCGCTGAGACGCTGTGCAGCCAAGCTATAATAGGAACTTCAAAACACTATAAATAAGCGGAGTATTGCGCGTTCGCGTTGTGCAAATTTCCCTGCTACGATGATGAAACACCGCTTTCCGGCTCGTCGCTTTCTGCGGAAACCTGCAGGAATCGCATCATATTGTTTGTGCGCGGGTCTTGCTCCATGACATAAGCTATGGCGAGGTACAAGGTCCAGGTCAAGGGTCTTCTCCAGTTTTCGACTGCGGCTATTGTTTGCCTTGTCACCCCAACCAGCCTTCCCAGCTCCTGCTGAGTGATGCCGAGCGTGGCTCTGAGAACTGGAAGCGACCGAGTCATTTTAGCTGTATAGTTATCCTTTTCTTCCGAAGATGTCAGTTGCTTCATGTGTTTATTCTCCTTTGGTTTGTTGAGCTTTTCTCTGGTAGTAAGAGTTTAAGCCAGCGCCGCGCTGATGGTTGATGTCTTTGCCGCCGAGCGGCAGGATTCGCAGTGAATCAATTGATGCCGGGCTATTCCAATGCGCATCATTTCTCAGCGATTTATGGGCTGGATTATGCACCCTTAAATCTGCGCCAGGCATGGGCGAATCGGCTTTGAAGGATTAATCCGTCGCTAATCGGCTTAGATTCCAAATGGCATAAGCCAGAATCTGCACAAGAAAATGTCTTTAATGGTTGGTGGCGGCAATGAGATTGTCGGATAGTCATCTGATGAGAATATGAGGATTCAGATTCAAGCCTGAGTGAGAAAGTTGAAAAAATCCATTAAGCAGGATATAAAATTCAGCAATAACATATCCTTGCCCATAAGAAAAATGCTTTAATGGAATCAGATGCAGTTTAAAAATGCCTTTCGTGTTGCTTCGAACATTCCTTGGCGTCGGATAACGGCAGGATCCTGTACCGATTTGAAGTAAAATGCACCTATTTTTGGGCTTGAATATCTGCTTTCAAGGTGCGACTGATATCGGCATTTAGCGCTCGCTGAACGCTCAAGCTCCGAAATAGGAGCTTTCATATGCAAATCAGTATATAAGCGACATAGGCAAGAGATCAAGCTGTTCGCACTGTTGCGAGGACAAAAGGCTTGCATGTGAGCTTAAGAAAGGACAGCTAATCATGCGAGGGGTATATTGCGTCGCCCGCAACCTGCATTGCAACCCTTTGAGATATTGATTAACGAGATATAAATATTTACTTTTTTACCTCGGGTTGCATATCTAATAATAACTATTAAAGCTAGAATTGTCAATGCGTTTTTGTCAAATTAGCAAGCATTAAGTCGGCAATTATATCGCTGATAATCCTTTTATTGCTGGAATTCACAGCCTAGGCTGCAGAAATCCAGGTTCAATTGTAAAAATAAATAATAGCAGCACCTTGGCTAAGTTATGCATATTCGGTCGAATTATGTCGAATATACCAATGAACGATTAGCAGTTTCCATACATGGCGCCCAAAGACGCATCCTTTCCGCCCGGGTTGCGGGTTGCTGCGCCACTTGCAAATATACTGATTCGCAACCAAATGTACCTTTAGAAGCCGGATTATCTATATTTGCATATGATAGTTCCTATTTTAGCTTGGCTGTGCAGTGGCTATACCGATTTTCTTCAAATGTTCGGAGCTTGACTGTCCATTGAGTGGTGCGACTGATATCGGCATTTCGCACTCGCTGTATAATCAAGCTCCAAAAAAGGTAATTTTCTATGAAAATCAATATTAGTGGATAGTCATGCTCCAAAACAGGCCGGAGGGCGTGATGAAAAAAACCGCCGCAAAGACGCGAGCAAGGCGCCTAAATCCACTCCCTCCAAATTCAAGCCTTGATTTGGGTGGCTTAGAGAAGTAAACTCCCTCTCTATTGCGACGAGCAATTGCTCTTGACGAGGGGCGTAAAATTCTTCCGCTAAAAACATAGAATTCCCAAAAATCAAGAGCAAGGAGAATCCTCTGACGCGAGGCCAGCCTTGGCGTGAAATCTCGACTAACGAGGGAAACCGCTTGTCAATGCGAAGATGCTGCTCTAATGAGGCAAGGCGCGTCTGGACTGCGGAGCATAGAAAAAGGCAGGCTGCTCATTTCGATCCCGCTTGAGTGCTTGTTATGCAATGAAGCGCACATTAGTCCCTCCTTGAAATCTGAACTTTGCGCCAGCATATCTGCAGACATTGACTTTAAAGCTTAGCGCCAATATAATATACCTACAATAAATTTTCAGGCCTGAAAGAAACGGTATTAAATAAGGATGTAAAGTTTTTATGCGACAGGTTTACTGGCCTTATTTAGGACGCGTTCAGAACCGTCTTGTATGAGCGGCATGCTCGAGCCATTATGAGCGCTCCCTTAACGGATGGGAAAGCGCATGTTTCTTGTAGTACGCCGCTGCGCAACGAAGCGAGAACAGGCCTGTTTTTCGGCATTTTATGGAGGCGAGTCATACGGAACCATTGCTGGAGTTAATTGAACTTGAAAAAAGCTTCGGAGGCGTAAAAGTTCTAAACGGCTTGAGCCTTGCGGCTTTGCCTGGGGAGTTCATAACGCTTTTAGGTTCTTCGGGATGCGGAAAGACTACGACTCTTCGCATAATTGCGGGGCTGGAACGCCCTGACGCAGGATGCGTCCGGTTGGAAGGCAAAGATGTAACATTCGCCGCTCCGAATAAGCGAAATGTAAACACTGTCTTTCAAAATTACGCTTTGTTCCCGCATATGAGCGTTGAGTCGAACGTGGGATATAGCCTCAGGCTTAAGAATGAGTCGAAAGGCGAGATAAAGGAAAAGGTCTCCCAGGCATTGTCGCTTGTACGGATGGAGTCGTTTGAGAAAAGGTTGCCTTCAGAGCTTAGCGGCGGGCAGCGCCAGCGAGTGGCCATAGCTCGCGCAATCGTGAACAAGCCTAAAGTCCTGCTTTTGGATGAGCCTCTTGGAGCGCTGGATCTTCAACTTCGCAGGAAGATGCAGGTTGAGCTTAAAAGGCTTCAGAAGCAGCTTGGCATCACATTCATATACATAACCCACGATCAGGAAGAAGCCCTTAACATGTCTGACAGAATCGCAGTCATGCGCGCAGGTGTTTTTGAACAGGTCGGAAGCGCGGCTGAAATATATGACTTGCCTAAAACAAGCTATGTTGCTGGTTTCGTAGGAAGCGCCAACATTCTTAGGGGGATTTCTCCGGAGGGGAAGCTCGCCTCTGGCGTGGCTTCAGCCATCAGAAGTGAAAATGTGGCTCTTTTTCCCAAAGAGAACGAAGCCTTCTGCAAAAGCCTGTTTCAAGATGAAAATGACGGCCTGATTCCTGGTCTGCCCGCAATTGTAACTGACAAGCGATTTGCCGGGGGCATGCTGCGCATTTCAGCAGTTCTTGAGATAAATGGCGCGGAGATAGTTTCCAGCAGGCACGGAATAGACTCGCCGCTCATTGCTGGAGACAAAGTGCTTGTAAAATGGGCGCCTGAAAAAGTTGTGATAGTTGAAGATGTCGGTGTATGAACTCTCAAGCTTTTAAATATACAGATTTACATCAAATGTTCCTTTTTTTGTTGATTATCCATTGAGCAGCGTGAAATGACGAAATCGGCATTTCGCACCTACTGTATAATCAACAAAAAAGGCAGTTTAGTACGAAAATATATTTTATGGATATTTGTCCATGCCTCAAACACTCAAATGGCTTAATATTTTCATCCTTGGCGGTGAAGCGAAGCTTCATAGCGGGTTATATGAAAATCGTATAGCTATAATATTGACCCTGCAAGACGTCATTGACTAAGCCTGCTCAAGCTGTTTTATAACGCTTTATTAGCTTCATGAAAAACTGAATGCAAAAAGCCTCTTGTTTGGGAGCTGACGCGTATGAATGCGAGCTTTGTGCGAAAACGATCAGCGATCGCTGCGGTTTTGCCTATGTATATCTTTTCAATTGCGTTTGTATTGGGGCCTCTGATTTACATGCTCGTCCTGAGTTTTTTGACTCGCGGGCAACAGTGGGGAGTCTCGGCGATATTTACTTTGAAGAACTACACGGACATCTTCGAACCGGTTTATCTGGCCACTTTCGCCCAGTCGCTGAAGCTGGCGCTGATAAGCACGGCGCTTGTAGCTTTAGCGGGCTATCCGTTTGGGTACTTCATGGCTAGGCTAAGCCCGAGATGGCGCAGTAGATGCATGATGCTCCTGATCATTCCGTTTTGGACCAGCAGCCTTATGAGACTGTATGGCTGGATGATTATCTTCAGAGCCAACGGAACGCTTGACTCTTTGCTTATCAGCCTTGGGCTGATAGAAAGCCCGTTGAAGCTTTTATACTCTTTTCCCGCAGTAAGCGTAGGCATGGTGTATTCCTTGCTTCCGTTCATGATTTATTCGGTGTTTGCCAGCGCGGAAAAGCTGGACTGGAGCTTGGTGGAAGCAGCGAGGGATCTTGGAGCTTCTCCCTTTTCAGCCTTTGCCACTGTGAGTCTGCCCTTAACCATGCCAGGCTTGTATTCAGGCGTGGTTCTGACTTTCATCCCGACTATGGGGCTTTACTTCATAGCAGATATACTAGGCGGCAATAAAATCGCGCTGGTAGGAAATTTAATCCAGGAGCAGCTTTTGCGCGTTCGCAATTGGCCGTTCGCAGCGGCCTTAAGTGTTGTTCTCATGCTTCTTACGAGCCTGTTCTTGCTGGCCTACAGGAGATTGTCCCATTCGGGCGAACTGGAAGGGTTGGTGTGACATGAAGAGAAGGAGCGCCCTCCCTGGGATTTATATGGGGGCCATACTGACGCTGATGTACCTGCCGATAGTACTCGTGATAATCTACTCCTTCAACGAGAGCAAGACCTCAAGCGTATGGACTGGAGCTACATGGGATTGGTACATTCAGCTATTTAAAGATGGCTCAATGATATCAGCGCTTAAAAATTCAGTAGTGCTGGCGCTTGCCAGCAGCGTAAGCGCCGCGTTCATCGGAACGCTTGGCGCGGTTGGAATGTCAAAGGCGAAGCTTAGAGGAGCTTCGGCCATGGAGTATATCTCGACGCTTCCCATTATGCTTCCTGAAATAATACTGGGAATGGTGTTTCTGGCTTTCTTTTCCCTTATCAGGCTCCCTTTCGGCATGCTTACGCTAATCATCTCCCATACGTCCTTTTCAATACCATATGTGCTGCTCCTGGTCAAAGCCAGGTTATCAGGCATGGATAAGAGCTATGAAGAAGCGGCGCGCGATCTTGGGGCTAGCGAGCTTCAAGCGTTTCTCACTGTGACTCTTCCGCTTGTGGCGCCCGCTATAGTATCAGGGATGCTTCTAGCCATAGCTATGAGCTTTGATGATGTGATAATAAGCGTCTTTGTAACGGGAGTGAATACCAATACGCTCCCCATAAAGATATACACTCAGATTAAAACAGGAGTGACTCCAAAAACGAATGCGCTTTGCGCACTTTTGTTTCTTGCGACCGTTTTCTTGGCGATTCTGTCATCTTGGCTGGGAAAGTCCAAGAAAAGCGAGATGCCTCCAATTGAAATAATACCGTCGCAATCCCATTAGCTTTAGCTGATGGGTCAAGACGGGGTTTTAGCCTTGATTTTCTATATATTTTCTCAATATATCTTCACTGACATTGCCTACGGAGCAGATAAAATATCCGTCAGTCTAAAAAGTATGTTCTTTCCAGAGATGTTTTTTCAGAAAAGATTCGTGATGTTCCCAAATATGGAAGGTTGTATAGCTTTTTATGGTGCGCACTAAATCAGACAGGGCGATAGTCGGTATGGTTTCTATCATATAGTGTATATGGTCTTTGTCTGTTTCCATGTGTTTTATTATTACAGCGTGCCTTGAGCAAACATCAGAAGAAAATTGTTTTATATCTTCTGATATTTGGGAGTAAGACAATAAATTTTACGATATTTACAAACAAATATCAAGATGATACTGCAAAAGATACTTATTTCTGTTTGCAGATTTCCAACTGCTCATTACTAACAACTCCAATTTATTAAAGATAACATGTATATCAGGACAGGCGAAAACACGGCAAAAATCAAGATATTTCATAAAAACGGCTGGATATGGCTGCCTATTGATTTTAGAGCGCAAGACGTAAAATATATACAAAAATATTTATCGTTATGTAAAGAATTAGCGCCGGCGCTAAAGCAAACAGGCAAACAATGGCATCTCGCAGTTCCTTTCGAGAAAAAGATTGCGTTTGAGGACAAGCCCGTTAATGAAAGAGCCGTATGCGCCGTGGACTTAGGGCTTAACAACAATGCCGTATGCTCCACCGTTTTATCAAACGGAACTGTCGCCGCGAGAAAATTTATAAATCTTGCGGCGGAAAAAGACCATTTAGATAAGGCGATTGGAAGAGTGAAAAAAGCGCAGCAGCACGGAGCAATCAAAACGCCCATATTGTGGAGGCATGCAAATGGCCTTGGTAAAGGCATAAGCATAAAAACGGCGAGAGCCATTGCAGATTTTGGGTCATCGGCAGGCGCTGATGCTATTGCATTTGAGTTTTTAGATGTTTCGGGCAAAATAAAAGGCTCGAAAAAACAAAAGCTTCACATGTGGCGAAGGAAAGGGATACAACAAATAACGGAGCATAAAGCCCATAAAAGCGGCATGCGAATAAGCCGAATTTGCGCTTGGAATACGTCTAAATTAGCTTGCGGCGGAAGCGGGGCCGTCTCGCGCGGAACATACAAGCAGAACGGAAAAGAAAAATGCAGCTATTCTATTTGCGTGTTCCAAAGTGGAAAAACCTATAATTGCGACCTAAACGCAAGCTATAATATCGGAGCAAGATATTTTACAAGGGAAATTCTAAAATCCGAACCAGCAATGGCAAGGTTGCCGAACGAAGCAAAAGTCCTTCGTTTTGGTACGGGAACAACACGTACCCTATCTACGTTAATTAGGCTTAATGCGGACTTGTGTGCGTAAGCGTATAAGATCTGGGTTTAGCCTTTATGGTAGACGGGAACTCCAGCTTCCTAAAGAAGCTATGTGTCGCATGATGCGTTGGAAGCCCATTAGCTTTAGCTGATGGGAGTGTTCACGACTTAAAAATATGAAAAGAAAGGGGAAGCCGCTTCGCGGCGCGGCGTCGCCCGCATGCCGAAGCGGCGAAATCGACTTTGAAAAGAGCTAAAATAACAATCGCTCTGGCGTTGCTGGCCATAATTATGGCTACTCCCGGCTGCTCCGGAAAAAACAAGGGAGTTTTGAACCTATACACATGGGAGGGCATGTTCCCTCAGGAAATATTGGATTCTTTCCAAGCGGAAACAGGCTATACAATAAACTACAGCAACTTCGACTTCGATGAGACTATGCTTTCAAAGCTTGAGGCGGCGCAAGGGGGAGACTATGATCTTATAATTGCGGACGACTACATAATCGAAACTGCAATTGGAGAAGGCTTGGTCAGAAAGCTCGACAAGTCGAAGCTTAGCAATTTGGGAAATATAAATCCTGTGTATTTAAAGCCCTTTTATGATCCGACCGATGAATATAGCGTCCCGTATGGGGCGGGCATTCAGACCATACTCTATGATCCTGCCGCTGTAAGCGTTGAGATAAAGGGATACGCCGATTTATGGGATCCCAGCTTCAAAGACAATGTAGGAGTCATTGCCAATTATAGGGTAATAAACGGCATGGCTCTGAAGGTTTTGGGTTACAGCTACAATACGGATGACCTGGATGCAATACAAAGCGCTGGAGACAAGCTGGTTGAGCTTGCGCCAAATATCCGCTTGATTAAGGACGACAACCTTCATGAAGATTTGCTCTCTGGAGAAGTAGGGGCAATAGTCGCCTATACTTCACAGGTTACTACCGCTATGCTTGAAAACCCTGAACTGAAGCCTGTATTTCCTGAAGAAGGGATTGGCTTCGGCATCATGGGCGCCTTCATACCTTCAAAAGCTCCGACGCCTGATGCAGCATACGCCTTCTTGGATTTTCTGATGGATCCGCAGCGCGGGGCGCAGTGCTTTGAATACTTGGGATACTACAGCACTTTCTCTGCATCGGATCCTTTTATAGCGGAAGAATTCAAATCATTTCTTACTCTTCCCAGCGGAATCGGAAGC
Source organism: Clostridiales bacterium (assembly GCA_031269465.1). GTDB lineage: Bacteria > Bacillota > Clostridia > Lachnospirales > WQUN01 > JAISWZ01. Next base: position 40,423 of record JAISZB010000110.1, read on the forward strand.
AATATGGAGATGATACAGAACATTTCCTCTGAAGCAAACGACAAGCATGAGCAGATATGGACGCAGTTCAGATCAGCCGCAGGACAGCAGTAGATCCGCAAACAGAAGAAGGCCGGCAAAGCCGGCCTTCTTCTGTTTGCGTGGCCGACATGAATAGCAACTATACCGTACTTGCAAGGTGCGAAATGCCGATATCAATCGCGCTCGCTGCGAAGTCTAGCTCAAAAATCGGAACCTTGCCTATGCTCGTCAGTATAACTGCAGGAGATTTAGATGAAATGCCTTTTAACGGTTGAATAGATGAACAAAAGCATATATAATGAGTATCGGGCAAGAAGAAGCATGCAAAGTGAATTAGGGTGCCAAAAAGATATATAAAACTGCGTCATAATGAATCAAGGCATATTTTTTATGCTGACGCGCATTGGAAGGACGGGGCGGGCGTTGCAGTTGATAATCCAGCCCTTAAATCTGCGCGTCAGAGTTAGGGCGCGTTCAAACGCGTCCCATTCTGATTTGCAGCCAAATGCACCTATTTCTCAGATTGATTATCCATAGAGCAGTGCGAAATGCCGATATCAATCGCACTCGCTGCATAATCAAGCTGCAAATTATACTGCTTTTCATATAAGAGCTTGATTATACAGCGAGTGCAAAATGCCGATATCGCCATTTTCAAGCTCCAAAAAAGGAACATTTGATGAAAAGCGGTATAGGAAATTTCATATGCAAATCAGTATAAATTGCGTGCAAACGCCCGATTTCCTGTGAATGATTTCAGGCTGCATCGCTGGAGGTAGATTATGTTAACAAAAAGTTTGCTGGGAATTGTTCTGTCATTGCCGGGCATTATATTAGCCCCTGCGATCCATGAATACTTCAAAGCGCTGTGCTCAAGCAGGCAGGGAGATCCGTTCCCCAGAGTAAGAGGTAGGCTGAGGCTCAACCCATTCAGGCACTTTGAGCCTGTGGGGTTCTTTCTTTTGCTTGTGTTCGGATACGGGTGGGGAAACCCTGTGGAAACCAATTCTTCCCGCTACAAAGACAGGAAAAGGGGTACGCTCATAACTTACGTCGCGCCTTCTCTAATGAATGTGCTGTTTGCGTTCGCAGCCGCAAGCATTCTAGCCATATCAAAGGTTGTGGCAAGAAACTACGGCTTCCCGATTATGGATGCGGCGTCAGCCTTGCGAGCGGCGGACGGCGCTCTGGCTTCATTTGGCCCGCTGGCTTTCAGCCTGAGCTACCAGATGGTCTACTATTTCGTCCAGTATAATCTAGGAATGGCATTTTTCAACCTGCTTCCGGTATACCCTCTTGACTGCAATAAAATACTAAGCGTCTTCCTGTCTCCTGCCAACGCGATAAAGTTGGGCCAATATGAGAAGATGCTTCAAGTCATACTTGTAGTGCTGCTCGCGTTTGGAACTATAAACGCAATTTTCGATCCGATTGTCCGGTTTCTACTAAGGTTCGCGCTATGAAGCAAGGAATCTTCAAACGTCCGGTCCTTCTTGTGAGGCTTGACGCTTATGAAGGTCCATTTGATCTTCTTTTGGGACTTTTGGAGAAAAACAGCATAAGCATCTACGACATACCAATATCAGAGATTGCGGATCAATACATCGAGATAATAAAGGGCTTCCCTGAAGATATGGAATTTATAAGCGAATTCATTATCATGGCGGCCACTTTGCTTGAGATAAAATCCAGAATGCTGATACCTGAATCATCAAAGGGCGATGCGAAAGGGGAGGATCCGAGGAGCCTTTTGGTAAACAGGCTTTTGGAGTATAGGAGATACAAGAAGATTAGCCTGATGCTTCGCGAATTGGACGCTAAAGGGACTATGCAGCTCTTTAAGGGGCCTGAGGCGGATATTGTGGAAGACTTCAAAGCCAGGCCAAAGGTCGGCTTAGATGAAGCGCTGGGTTCTCTAAGCCTGGGTGAACTGGAGAGAATATACAAGGAGGTTTTGGCGCGCCGCGAAAACCGCACGGACAAAATACGGGCGGGATTCGGGGATATACCAAAGGACGCCTATACGATTGAGGAAAAGCTTGATTATTTGCGTAAGATTATAGAAGCCAAGGCAAGGCTGAATTTTACCAAAGTGCTTCATGGCTGCTTGGACAAGTCAGAGAAAGTGGTCATGTTTTTAGCCTTGCTGGAACTTATTAGAAATTTCAGCGTAGAGGTCACCCAAGAAGACGTTTTTTCAGAGATTATTATAGAAAAGACTGCCGCAAGCCGAGGCGACTATGCCAACGCCTATTGATCTTACCGATTTTTGAGCTGGACATGCAGCGCTCAAGGGATGATCCGACCCCGAAGCCGGCTCATTTGACTGCATATCAGCATATTTAGGATACGGCGCAAGGAGGAGGGGTGCATGAGTGAATGAAAAAGCGAAAGTCCTGGAAGCCTTGCTTTTTGCGACAGGAGCTCCGCTGCCGCTTTCTGATCTTGCCGATGCCATTTGCGAAACCCAAAAGGAGACCTTTGGACTTATAGAAGAGCTGAGCCTCTCCTACAGGGAGCAAAGGCGCGGGATTTTGATTCGGCGGGTGAATGATTCATATCAGATGTGCACCAACCCGATTTACTACGACGAGCTTAAGAGGATGCTTCAAGTGCCGCAGCGCAAAGTCATGACGCAGCCTATATTGGAGACCTTGGCTATAATCGCCTACCAGCAGCCTGTCACAAAGGCTGTTATTGAAGAAATACGCGGGGTCAATGCGGATCACTGCGTCAATAAGCTCCTTGAATACAATCTCATAATGGAAAAAGGCAGGATGGACATGCCCGGCAGGCCTCTCCTATTTGGAACTACAGAGGAATTCCTGCGCCATTTCGGATTTGAGAATCTATCTCAGCTGCCAGACTTATGCGTCGGTGACGATGAAGCTTCTGAACCTTCGGGAGACTCTGCGCAAGCTGGAGAAGCGACGTCAGGCGGGGAATTTTCCTTTGGAGAGGATCTGAGGCTTGAAACTGAAAATGTCGATTCTTAGCATATATTCAGCATTAAGTAAAATTAGAGCGAAAAAAGAAAATTAATGGATCCTATGGCATAAAACCCCGAGAAAGGCGCAAACTATATGCGTTGGCATGATGCTTTTAATAAAGGAGCTATAAGCGCATATGAAGAGATTTGCTACTATTGGAACAGCGTTTCTGACTTTATTTTTGCAATTGGCGCCCCTAGCCTGCGAGGCGGGGGAGACAGCCCCGCAAGTCAAAGCTATAGGGGCTGTGCTCATGGATTACAAAACCGGCCGTGTTTTATGGGGCAAAAACGAGCATACGCCTATGGCAATGGCGAGTACTACAAAGATAATGACAGCAGCGCTTGCTCTGGAGAGCGGCAAGCTTGAAGAAACCGTGACCGTCTCAAAGCGAGCCGCCTCGGCGCCTGAGGTTAAAATGGGACTCTCAACCGGCGAGAAGGTAAAGATGAACGAACTTCTGTACGCTCTCATGCTGGAGTCTCAGAATGACGCAGCAGTTGCCATAGCGGAAGGAATCAGCGGCTCGGTGGAGGAATTTTGCGCTTTAATGACTGCGAAAGCTAGCGAGCTTGGAGCGAAGAACACGGTTTTTGAGACTCCCAACGGCCTGGACAAGGGGGATCATCACTCCACTGCTTATGACATGGCCCTGATAACGCGCTATGCGCTGAGCAAGCCAGAGTTTATGAAGCTTATAAATACCAAGAGCATTTCTTTTTCTAGCGACAGGAGATCATATGTTTTTAACAACAAAAACAGGCTCCTCACAGAATATCAAGGAGCAAACGGCGTCAAGACAGGATTTACCGGAAAGGCCGGGCACTGTTTTGTAGGGGCTGCGCAGAGGGGCGAAATGGAACTCATATCCGTTGTGCTTGCCAGCGGATGGGGCAGAGTCGGAAAAGAAGGAAAATGGAGCGATACTAAAGCTCTATTGAACTATGGATTTGCAAATTTCAAATATGTCGATTTGGTTCAAGCGGGCAAAGTAGCTGGAGAAATTCCAATCACCAGATCCAAGACTGGCAAGGTGAGGTTCTGCTTCAACGAAGCTTTGACGCTGCCTCTTAACGAGCAAGAGCTTCAAAGCGTCCAGGTTAGCGTAAAAGTGCCTGATAGCATTAAAGCTCCGGTTAAGACTGGAGATCAAGTCGGCACCGCTGAGGTCAGCATCGGAGGGATGGCGGTAAAAGCAATTCCGCTTACAGCTGCAGACGATGCATTGCGGCATGATTTCAAGACTTCCCTTGAAAAAGTCATAGATAGCTGGCTGAAGCTTGGAAGCGATCATGAAATTGAGATCATCCTGCCGGAATTCCTGAGCGAAAGCTGAAGCTAATGTCTTAAGATGTACCGGTTTTGCAGATTGATAAGACATTCAAGCTTCTATCATTCAATCTGCAAAATCTGTACGATATACTGCGTATCAGCTTGCGATGCGCTTAGTTAGGCATAAAAGGCTGCCTTTAAAGATATGAGAAGCTCGCAAAAGGCTTCGCGTTTTTGAGCAAGTCAGCTTCATGCTGATTAGGTCAGGAAATCGGAAGCTAGAATATTAAATAGAGGCTTATGTCAATCATCCCATAGCTAAGTATGGCTATCAGCTGTTCGACAGGGTCCAAATGCCAGATAAGGCGAAAAGGGTTCATTTTTGGGAGGCGGCTAAGAGGAAGCTTTGATGTTCGCACGCTGGACGGAACAAAGCTGTCTGCGGGAACCAGCTGCAAAAAACTCGAGCCTTTAGAGAAGCGCAAAACAATACTGACAGAAAGGAACATGCGGCTTCCTCCTCATGCCTAAAAGCAGAGGTACCCGCTGCATAACAATTTTGATGATGGAACGATTGCAGAAATTTCTTTCTCGAGCGGGCGTTGCGTCCCGCAGGAAAGCGGAGGAGATAATCCTCCAGGGCAGGGTGACTGTAAACGGGCAGACTGCGGCTCTGGGAGCAAAGGTCTCACCAGAGTCGGATGCAGTAGCTATTGACGGGAAAGCCGTGAAGGCGGACATAAAGCATGTATACTTAATGCTTCATAAACCTGAAGGATACATAACTACAACGAAAGATCAGTTCAACAGGCCGACGGTGCTTGATCTCATACCTGATTCATATGAGCGGGTGTACCCTATCGGGAGGCTCGACTTTGATACTTCTGGACTCTTAATTCTTACCAACGACGGGAATTTGACCCAGGCGCTAACTCATCCCAGCCACCAGGCTGAAAAAGTGTACATTGCCAAGCTAGGCGCAGTTCCAACTGAGGAGGCTTTGGAGAAGTTCAGGAAAGGCGTGGATCTGAATGGCTATGTAACGGCCCCGGCAGGAATTCAGATAGTTAAGAGGGATGAAAGCACCTGCAGCGCCAAGATTACGATCCATGAAGGAAAAAACCGTCAGGTGAGGAGGATGTGCGAGGCTTTAGGCTATACAGTGCTATTTCTCAAGCGCGTTGCCGAAGGAAAGCTTTATCTTGGAGATCTGCCAAGAGGAGCTTACAGGGAGCTCACGCAAGACGAGGTCAAGCATTTAAAGGGCTATGAAGGCCAGAAGTCTGAAAGATCTAAAAAAGGCTGAGATTTTAAGCTTCAATCATAAAAGCTTTGAAAATATCTTTTTTGCCATTTCGTCCAGCGCCGACATCCTTAATAGCGTTCATCCACTGATGCGATTATGCGTAGAGCGGTGCGAAATGCCGATATCAATCGCACTCGCTGTATAATCAATCTCCAAAACAGGCGCATTGATTAAAGGTATGCGTAATTTCAATATGCAGAATCAGCATATGAGCCGTCTAAATAAGAGAACGGGCAAACTTTGGTGAAAGGCGGGGGCGGCTATCCCGCCTTTTTCTGTGCGCTGGCCTCAATGCACTCGCAAACGCGGCGCATTTCATCTTTGCGCTTGAATCCCCCACTCGATGACCGCAATTTCCCCTCTAAATCCGACAAATCCGTGATGTGGTTATACTGATTTTCATCAAAAGTTCTTTTTTTGGAGCTTGATTATCCATTGAGTGGGCCCGAAATGCCGATATCAATCGCACTCGTTGTGTAATCAAGCTCCAAAACAGGCAGTTTAGTACGAAAATCAGCATAACCTGCAGGAAACAAAGGAATTTCGCGCCTTCTTTAAGATTTGTTATTGTGTGTCTGTAGCTTTTGTTCAATATCGTGGAAAAATATCATACAGGGTGGGCGACTTGGTGTTCGAGGTTTCCTTGTCAAGCCATTTTTGAAGTTTGTTTATCCGTGTTTTTTGCTACTAGCTTATTCGTTACCTCGATTTCTCTGATATTCCAGTACGCGGTACGAATACAGCGCCGTTCCATTTGCACGGTGGCTACGCCTAAATGCACGGTGGGAATTCCATACCGCTTTTCATTAAATATTTCTTTTTTGTTGATTATCCATTCAATGGATAATCAAGCTCCAAAAAAGGTAATTATATATGAAAAGCAGTATATCTATGCCCTGCCGCTTATAATTTCGGTAGTCTATGCGGGTTTCGCTTTCTGCCGCTCAAAATATCCGTTGACGGTATCAGCCTACGCCGCTCGCCATTGCTCCGCTTTGGCGGTTTACTATTATACTGCCGCTTTTTCGGGTCATAAATTCTCCCCCAGCTAGCGCAGGGGTGCTTAAAGCCAACTTCATACCCGCATCAGCGCGGGATCTCCGAGTTCTGACGAGTTATGACAAGATGCCGCAGGCACACTGCATAAGACATCCGAACTCAAAAGAACCGCATATAAAGACTCCTTCAACGCAAAGGCTTCAAGCTTCCGGCATTTTCAGCGGAAGCGTAACAGCATCGATATCTGCAGCACATCTTTTATGCCGGTTTTTTGCGGACACTATGAATTCCGCGCATTTGCGACAAGCATATCAATTTCTCAGCCAAATGCCCTTTCTGCGATGTCGCAGGCTACTTTATTTTTGCAGAATTTAGCGGAAATAAAATGCAGCTTGGTGATGGTTTCATCTTTGGTGGTGAAGTGTAGCTTCATAAGGGTTCATATGCAAATCAGTCAGTATAGATATACCGCTTTTCATCAAATGTTCATTTATTGTTGATTATCCATTGAATGGTGCGATTGATATCGGCATTTTGCACTCGCTGTATAATTAAGCTCCAAAAAAGGCAGTTTTATATGAAAAGCAGTATATGAAGTGGAAAGAGGAAGCCGAAGCGCTTTAAAGTGCGCTCAAGCGCATCAACAGGCGCTCTAAGACCTGCCGTTTCATCGCGATTCCAAGCCGGTTCATCTGAACAGAGGAGGGAAAAAGCCTTGAGTCGGGGCTATGTGGATTTCCTATTTCCAGTGACAGTTATTTCCGATCTGTTATGAAAGAGTTGCTTGGCCCTTAAATTCTCATATCCAGACTCTAGGATTTGCATCCCTTTATTCATAGCAGCCAACGGCTTCTTTTCAGGAAGTTTGAATGTCATGACGGCAATTCCATCAGATGCCAGCTTAGGCGCAAGGGAGACCATGATCTTGGCTGAGTTGCCGACATCCATTCTCATGTCGTTAGCTATTAAGCTATAGCTTTTTTTGTCTTTGGACATGAATTTCTGAACTGCGTATGGATAGTGGACAATGTTCTTATTGCCTTTAAGCAGAGGAGACAAATTCGCTGGATCCACCGCGGTGACGAAGAAGTCTCTATCAGCGAGCGCTTTGCTCCAGCTTCCTGGGGCGGCGCCTAAATCAAGCGCTTGAAGCTGCACTTGGCCTTCTGGCATGGAGAATGAGGAAAGATCGATGGAAAAAACTTCTAGGGCTTCAAGGAGCTTGAATTCAGCCCGGCTGATCTGGTCATCGCGCCTAGCGAACCTTCGCATGCCTCCGGGCCAGGAACTCATGTTCTGACTGGGTTCGGAAAGGCCTATGTACATGGCGAAGTTGTAGGCTATAATTGATACGATGAAGTCAGGAGTCTGCATATCGGGCCAAAACCCTCCTTTTTGGAGCTCCTCTGAAATCCACTGGGTCAGGTCGAATTTGCTGAATGCGTAAAGAGTGGGATCCAAAATGCGAACCTGAACGTTAAAAGACGACTTTGGGCGCAGCCTCGATATGGTTTGAGCAATGGCGCTTTCCCAGCCGTTTATTGGAGTCACATGGTCAAGGGGGAAAATGTGCCTCGTAAAGATTGGCGGATTTTTCAAAAGTTGTTGGGATACTTCGGAAAATCCGAGCGGGGATCTCATTATGCCGATCCCTCGCACCAGCCATGTCATCAGCTCAGAATCTGAAAGATAGCTTAAAAGCTCGTTCATGGCCAACTCCCAGGAGTCATCCTGTGATGTGAAAATGAAATCTGACAATTGTCGCACCTGCTTCTTTGGTTTTGCGCGGCTGCGCCGACAAATGCGGCTTTACGCGCCGAAAATTGTATTGGTGTAAGCATTGATGAAAAAAGGATCTTGATTTTCGTCGACATAGACTCTGTAGACCGGGATCGCCTTCTGGCTGTTTTTTTCTTGGCTGTAGACCAGATCTATGCGGCTTATTTCGATTTCTTCGCCTTTTGATGAGCTTTTTATTCGTTGCATGACATTAAGAAGAGCTTCATCTGGAGAGCAAATTTCACCGGGGTTGCCAGAGAAGCCTACAGGCTTGCTGTAAATGCAGTCAATCTGGATTATTCCTTCTTCTGTGACCATAAACTCGACAAAATTCGTTATTATAAAGTATCCTTTGTATTCCTGAAAATATTGAACCAGATATCCATTTCCAAGCTCAATGATGTTGTCGAGCTGGAAGGATGAAAAATCCTCATTCATGGTTTTTAGAAATTCGTCGCAGGCATAGGTCAAGGATTCTTTTGAAAGATCGTTTTCTCCGGTGCCTGAGGGGTTTTCAAAGGATATATACCCATTTTGGATGGTAAGGGTTTTGTCTGCCCAAGCGTAGACCTCTTTATCGATATCGTAAATTTGCTCTATTTCATGGAGATTTGGAAAAAACATCATGAGTATTTCTTCAGTTTCATACTCATATGCTGACATTGCAAGCTGGCGTAAAGGCTTATAGGATTTGGGTATTGTCGCGCTTAAGGAGATGCTGTTTTTTTCGAGCAAATCTGTTATTGCTTTTGCCTTTTTCGCGTCTAGATTATATTTGTTGCTGTCCCGGTATACCAGAACGCCTAAGAAAGCGTTTAGTATCAGCAGGAAAATGATGGTCAAAGTCTTTGCTTTGCTCCAGTTCAAGTGATCATCCCTTGCTCGTGGGCGACTGCCCAGGCGTTTTGAAAAAAGACTTAAAGCCTAAATTTTATTTTAACCCAATGTCAAGGGGTTTGACAACATATTTATTTACTGAAGCGTGCCCAACGAGTTTTTTAGCTTTATACTGATGTGGATTAAAGGGATCAGATGCTAAGTATATATGGCGACGCTATGATTTCTGAGCCTATAGATAAAATGAATTTTATACAATAAAACCATTTGGAATATAGTTCTTTAAACTTGATTATGCTTTTTTGCTCAACAGCGAACCTAAAAGCCTTCGCTGACATCAGCGCTAGATCCTGCAAAGCATGAAAAGGCATTTAAAAATAATTCATGTCGTACAGTTCTGGATTATTACACGATGATATAACTAATTGCAGTCATACCCACCTATTTTGAATATCCATTGAAACGCTGCGAATTCTAGTGCAGACGGTTTAAATGATCAAAAGTCCTATTTGGCTATAATTAAGCATTTTACAGGCTAAAAGCTTATTGCGCAATTAAGACCGACAGCACTAGCGTCTTGTAAAGCTTAAAACTGTAACAAAAATTTGGATGCTGGAGAGTCTCTCACAAGACATAAGCCATTCAGCAATAATGAATTATGAAAACAGCGGTGTTGGATACATGCGTCTCCGGCAGCCCGGTTTGCGGGGCGAACTCGGAAGCGGCTTCGCCGATGTCCGTTTTAATGCTTTTTTGGCGGTTCGACAATAAATCCAGCATGCCGGGCATTCTGCGGAGGCGGCGCCTTCCGGGCGGATCGAGGAGGCCGTCGGGGGCGAAGGGCGCATCCTCCGCCTTGCGCCTTGCGGCGCCGCGCAAGCCGCCGCGGATGCCTCCAGGCGATATTCCCCCTTTTCCGCGGAGGGCTCCCGGCGAATTCCGGCCGGACGCCCCAGCCGCGTCCGCCGAAAATGCCGGACGCTTGAGGCCTTAGCGCTGGAGGAGCCTTTCCAGCCGGTTCGTTTGGGCGCGAACATCTTGCGCGATATGCTTGCGCCGCCTTGCGGGATCCCGCAAATCCCGCGCGGACGCCTCGGGCGTGAAGCTGCCTTTAAGAGCCACCGCGCGCGGCGGCGGTATCCGCAGGGCATCCTCCCCGCCGCTCTTTTTTCCGCAGGCGCTGCGCATATCTCGCGCATTTGCGGCAATAACGCCGGCGCCTCCGCAGAATGCCCCTTTACAGGACGCCGCAGGCGGGGCGCCAATAAGCGCCGGCGCCCTCCATTCCGCAGCCAGCATCCAATATGCCTTCCATAAAAGCAGCCTCCTGAAAATATAAAACCGGCGGGAATATGGCCCAAGAAATTTGTTGAAATTCACTGCTCAAGCTATCGCGAAAGAAGAACGCGATGGACGGTTGGCGGCGGTCTCGGGCCATTTGGCTGTGTTTATACGCGCTGGCTGAACCGGCAAAAATTGATGAACGCGTCCTGCTTCCCACATTTTTGCCGATTTTAGCGGAAATAAAACAATGGCTTCATCCTTAGTGGTGAAGCGCAGCTTTATAGGGGTTTATATGAAAAGCAGTATACAAGGACGCTAAGGCTGGCCTTTCAACGCAGAGAAGGAGACCGGCGAGGGGGTTCACGTGGAGGCCGGGGCGCTTCCGGGGGATCAAGCTGCTGTAGCCGCCGCCTGCTCTGAAATTTTGGCGCAATATAAGGAGCAAATGGATAAGGGCATAATTCCAGTTCCGGAACTGATGGGCTTGGTTCAAGAGCACGCAGGCGAAATCAAGGACGACGGCGGGGAATTCATCGGCGCACTGCGCGATTTAGAGGAAAAAGCCAAGGAATTGGCGGATCCAAGGCGAAAAGGGAAGGTCCGCTACAGTCTGGCGTGCATGGCGGCCGTAGCCACAGCCGCTATTTTCAGGGGATGCCGCACTTTCGCCGGCTTCGCCTCCTTCGCCAAGGCGAACGGAGCCTGGCTGAACCTGTGCGGCGCCCGTTGCGAGACATGCGCCGCCGCTTGCAGGAGAACGCTTTCAAGAATCGACTCGAACGAGTTGCTGGAGGAGCTCGGCGGCTTTTTCGCGGAAAGGGCCGGAGCTGCTCTCGCCGCCTGCGGATTCTCCGCCGGGGAGAATGAGGGTGTCAGGGGAAAAATATGTTGAGGAACGTCCCGCGATAAATCGTCTGTTGGCAGATGTTGAGAGTTGCAAAGTCAATAACATATTGACACACAAAATTGACAGGTTCACGCGGTCAACAAAAAACTTGATTGAACTGGTAGAACTGTTCAATCAGAGGTTTCGCGGAGTTTGAGCGCGAAAACCTTGCAGAACGGGTACGGTGGTTGGGCTTTGAATGTAAAGCCCGAGAGGGATCCCGCAGATTACGTTCTCGTTTATTGAGAGGCTGATAAAGAACGCGCCGAAGCAAGAAGGCTTGGACTGACAACCGGCAACGCCCCACTCCAAGAGTTGGTCATAGCTATGACAGAGAAAGGGGAGTAAGCGCATGAAGGTCAAACTGGTAAAATATATACTAATGAAAATGACGCTCATTTCCGCGATATACCTTGCTGGATTTACCGGCGTTATAACATTGCTGACGATAGTCTTTCGTATATTCGGAGTGCTTTCGGAAGGCAAAGCATTCTCCTTTATTTCGGTTGTCCCCGCATCCAACAGCATATTTATGCTCATCATCGGTTTTGTTATGCCTTTGATGATGCTAAGACATTTTGTCGAATTAGGCGTCACGCGGAAGCAATACTCTCTCTCGCTGGGGTGCGCGGGAGTTGGCGTCGCACTATGTTTCACTCTGGTAGCCGCAATAGCGGCCTTGTCGTCAAGCGGAATCAACATGCCCGCGCTTGCGGCTGTATTCGCGCGGCATATCGCTGCGTTTGCAATCGGCGGGTTAGCCGCATCTGGCTATTTGCTGAAACGAGTCATATCGGCGATTGCTTCAAGCCTGTTGTTCTGCGTTTTGACGTTTGACTTGCAAAGCTATATCTCCATAGAAAACGACCTCGTATGGTCTTTGCTCTACATTGCCGTCTTTGCGCTTTGCACATTCCTTGCAGCAAAGGTTGCACACTACGCTCCGATAAAAGCGTAACTTATACTGCTTTGCATTGAATAGCTCCGATTTTGATGTCGGATTATACAATGAGTGGAAAACGCCGATGTCGGCATTTCGCACCTTGAAAGTGGATAATCAGACATCAAAATCGATACATTTGACTGCAAATCGGTATAACTGATTTGCATATGAAACTGCATATTTTGGAGCATAATGATGATCTCAGTACAAACTGAGCCTCTAAACTATAGCTGGGCTGCCTGAGTTTATTGGAGTAAATGTGATTCCAAAGGGTTTTTCATGCGCTTTTTGCTTAATGCCCGCAGGGCGAGAGACTATCCTTTCCCCTGCGGGAAAGTTGCGAGTTTAACTTCAATCAGCAGATATCGACTTTTCGCGCTACTTGAATAATTCGAATCCGCAATCGACGCATTTGGTTGCAAATCGCATATCAAACAAGGGTGACAGCCTGGCGCCCCATCTGCTCCCATGCCTTGATGAAGCGCTCTCTTGGCGCGCGCTCAGACAGTCCCATAGGATCGTTGAAATAGATATAAGATGAGTCATAGCCAGTTACAAGCACGGAATGCTCTCTGTATGTTATTTCTATTCGCCCCTCGGGAGTTATCCATTCAACAAACTGAGATTTGGGAAGCTCAGTGTACCGTGCATTTGTTATGATCCAAACAGGAGCTCCTGAGCTGAGAAAGTACATGACATCATCGAAGTCGCAACCGGTGAGATCCAAGGCCGCTTCGGGAGCATATTCCTTCAGCAGGTTGTAAATAGGCTCGTGGTATACGCCATACCCATTTTTAGAAAGATTTAGCATGCTTCCTACGAAACCGGTATTAGGATTTCCGTAGTATATGGCACCTTTTTTTCTCTCATAAGGAGTGTCATCCTTTGCGATTCGCTGGGAGAGTTCAATCTTATCAATGTTTAGGCCATAGCTGCCTATAAGCATTGCAAGGCTAGTTACTTCGCATCCTCTAGGAAGCTCTGGCATTTGGAGCAACTGGGGAGCGTAGTTCTCGACTGAAGCGGGGAGGCCTCCCAAGTTGTCCCATAGCAAGGCGTCTCTTTTTCGGCAGTATATATATGAATCGGATTGTTCTTTGGCAAAATCCAGAGCTTCAATGAAGCTCCCTTCCTCTACGAAGGTGCTTAAAGGCTTGCTTTCGTTTGCAATCAAAGCCGAACCAGTAGTCTTTAAAGCTGTTTGCAAATAAAATATGCCGACATCAGGTATATCCATCTTTTCCATAGCCTCACTATAATTGTGCACTTCAAAGCAAGCGGCAAGCTCCAATTCATCCTGTTCGAGAGATATTGAAGGTGAAGGTTCAGGCGTCGGAGAAGGCATAGAAGACGATGAAGCCTCTTTTGCTTCAGAGGCATTTGATGATTTGATTGATTCACCGCAATCTTCAGTTTCTTTATCCGCAACCATATTTTCCTGCAAAACTGTACTAGAGACTGTAAAATCCTGAAGCGATGTTTCGGCATTGCCGGTTGCGCTCCGGATTGATAGGCAAAATACAGTGAAAGAGGCAAATCCAATAATGACAATATTCCTGTTCATGAGACACCCTCCGTAAATGATAATAGCCATGCTTAAGAGCTGATTTCTCGCGGCATGAAAGAGCTTCTCTTTAAAGTCCATGCATACTGATTTGCAGATGCAGCCTCTTATTTTGGAGGTTGATTATATAGAACAGGCGGATAATCAATCTCCGAAATAGGCGCATTTGACTGCAAATCGGCATATGAGAAAGGCCTTTCTAAGCAACTTCGCAACTATTTCGCTTGAATCGAAATCGAAGTGATGTAGGAGGGCCATTTTCATTAAGCATCCAAGCGCAAAATATAATCTAGCAATCACTGCAAGCAAAACGCGGGTTGGAACCTTATAATAAAAAGTTTTGTCATTGTTTGGAAATTATAAACCAGTTTTTTAAACGCAATATTCGACTGTTTGATTGCAGCCAATCTATTGCAAAATACAGTATGAGCACATTCTATTTCTGTTGTTTTATTTCTGTTTTATACTTGTTTTCATTTGTTTTGGAAGCATCTCCAGGGCTTTATTGCATGGAATCTAATGAATGGCATTTTAAAAAACCGTTATTGAATATACAGCGTCTCTATGGATAGTCAAACTCTAATATAGGTACCCTTGACTTGACTTCAAATCGGAATAGTCGGGAATGGCAGGTCTTAGCTATTGGATTTAATAATCTGAGACAGAGAGACATGCAGAAGCGTTTCAGCTTGCACAGCAGTTATACTGATTCACATATGAAATCTCCTTTTTTGGAGCTTGATTATGCGACGTCTCAATGCAGTGCCGATATGTTTGCAGTTCAGATCCTTTAGCATGCTCTAGAAGGCGCCGACAAGGCGGACTGCAAGCGGGCTTGCGGAAATGGAACGTCTGCCGAAGGGACGCGAAGGGCTAGGAATGCAGGTAAAGGCTGCCTTAGGAAAGCCTGGCAAATTAAGACTTTGAGTGAATCCTTGGAGGATGTCTGCCATGACGTGAATCTGAATTCCCTGCAAGAAAGGCGGCCCCACGCTAGCGGACAATCTTGGCGAGGCTGCGTACGCTCGGAAGAATCCATGCCCCAAAAACAAAAAGTTTTGCTCTGCAGGGTTGCCGCAAAGGCTTGCGAAGATATTTCTGCAGAAAGCATAGGAAAGATTCCGAGCTGCAAAGCAGGTCGCCTTCCCGGCTGGAAATGCGTCGGCAAGGCGTTGGCGCGAGCGCCTGAAAGGAAGTGAAGCGAAATCAAGGAGCATGTGGAAATTTTCGCGCAAATCACTACAGATGTCGCATGCCTGAATTCAGGCTGCAAGCGCATAGGTCGACCGCGATCCTGCGTATCGTATCATAGCGGCGAATGGACTCTTCGCTCAGTCTTCTATATATACTGATTTTCATTGAAAATTACCTTTTTTGGAGCTTGAGTATAGCGCCTTCGCCCACCCGTCCCCAAGCCCGCCTTGCCTACGGCAAGGCGGGCTTGGGGACGGGTGGAGGAGTCCCGCTCCAGCGTCTCCCGGAGGAAGAAAATCCCTATGGCGTCTGTTGCATTTGATATTGCAATTTATAGATAAAATATAGTACTGATTTTTTAAAATATCCTCTTGACAAAGATGAAGCCATCTGATATATTAATAAAATCAACACATTTAATTCATATTTGAATAGTATGTATTATAAATGATTGCCAATTTGCAGTCAAATTCACCTATTTTGATGTGTGATTATCCACTTTCAAGGTGAGAAATGCCGATATCAATCGCACTCGCTGTACAGTCAAGTTAAATAGGGAATTTTATATGCGAAACGGTATATCTAAAAGAGGAGGCAGGCGCTATGCAGCCAATCCCCAAAAGGATAGAAAATGTAGTCTCAGCAGAAACACTTGCAACTGTATTGCGATATATTGAAGAGGTTAAGCATGGCACCGTAACGCTTATCATTCAAGACGGAAAGGTTGTGCAAGTGGATAAGCTGGAAAAAATCCGCGTTAGATAGGAAAGCATTTCACGGGTTTACATTGAGCTGAAGATGCGCAAGGAATGCGGGGTCTTTAAACTTAAGCGGGGTTAACTCTGCGTCCATTTCATTATAAGTGGATTTCATGGGATTTATTTTACTTTATTTAACATTTTACCCGGTTAAATAAAGACCCGGAATGCGGAGGCTTTGCTTAATCCGGCGCAGCATTTATTGCGATAGGCGGACGGGGGAGTGGACTGTAAACTCTGTAAATTCATATGAAAAATGCAATCTATTGTTTGACCGGTAAACCGGAGAGCAGGGAGGAAACTCTTTGCCTTCCGGTTTTTTGATGTTAAAGCTCTTAGGAGCAAATGTTTCGCTATACTGATTTGCATATGAAAATCCGATTTTGGAGATTGATTATACGTCGCCTCTATTGATAATTAACCTTCAAAACCGGTGTATTTGACTGCAAATAGGTATAACTCGTATAAGGAGTTGCTTTAAATGCCTGATTTTATAGAACGGGCGAAGTTTTCATGCGCGTTGGGAGGCGCGCTTTCAACGGTTGCCGGGATTGCGCGAGTAGTTCCAATAGTTCATGCGGCAGGCGGATGCGCAGGCTCTCTTTCCGGGGCGTACAACCTGGCGGCAGGTTATCGAGGCGTGGGTTATTGCGGCGGAAATATGATACCTACAAGCAACATTGCCGAAAATAATATTGTGTTCGGCGGAGAAGAACGTTTGGAAGAGCAGATTGAACATACTGTAAAGGCCTTTAACGGCGATTTGTACATCGTGCTCACCGGATGCCAGGTAGAGATAATCGGAGATGACGCTGTAGGAGTAGCCAGGCGCTTCAAGGATGAAAATGTAATAGGCGCCAGTACGCCTGGGTTTTTGGGAAATGCGCTTAAAGGGTATGACGCGGTAATGGAAGCTCTTATTGAGAGCTTCATTGAGCCTTCGCCGGTGCACGATACCTTGTCTGTAAACATCCTAGGCGTCGTTCCAGGCCAAGATGTCTTTTACCACGGAAATCTCGATGAGATAAAGCGCCTGCTGGGGCTTATCGGCGTTAGCGCGAATACTTTCTTCAGCACGGGAGAAAGCGTATCTGCAATTCGCGGATACGGAAGAGCAGCTCTTAACATTGTGCTCTCTACGCAGGCTGGGTTGGGTCCTGCCGAGAAATTCAAGTCTGTGCATGGCATCCCGTACATAGTCTCAGAGCTTCCGATAGGGCCTGCAGGAACTGAGGCGTTTCTTCGCCAAGTCGCGGAAGAGCTTGGAATCAGCGCGGCTTTAGCAGAAGAGGCGTTTCGGGCTGAAAAAGCTTACTACTATTCGTTTCTCGAGCGCATCGTAGACATATATTCAGACATCGATTTTCAAAGATATGCAGTTGTAGTTGCTGACAGCTATTACGCGCACGCTCTTACGAGGTTTTTGGCGAATGATCTAGGATGGATTCCCCATCTCACGGCTATAAACGACATTGAGGATGAAGCTGAGCAAGCTGAGTATTTAAAGAAATTTGACGACATATCCTCGAAAACAAAGCCAAAGGTTATTTTCCAGCGCCACGCTGGGCTTTTGCTCGGAGAGGTGCGAAACAGCTGGCAGTTGAACCGCAACAGCAGATATTATGACTCATTCTCCCCTGCGTATGTTATAGGCAGCGGCATTGAACGAAGCCTTGCCGATAAGCTTGGAGCGGGATTCCTCAGCGTAGCTTATCCTGTGAGCAACCGCGCAGTCCTCAACAAGGGGTATGCGGGTTGCAGAGGCGCGCTTTCTCTTATTGAAGATCTGATAACAAACCTTGTAGCTGCGCGTTAACAATACTGCTTTTCATATAAACCCCTATGACGCTGCGCTTCACCGCCAAGGGTGAAAATATTAAGTCATTTGTGTATTTGAGGCATGGACAGATATCCATAAAATGTATTTTCGTACTAAACTGCCTTTTTTGGAGCTTGATTATACAGCGAGTGCGATTGATATCGGCATTTCGCATCGCTCAATGGATAATCAAGCTCCAAAAAGGATTTGATGAAAAGCGGTATAATAGATGAGCTTGAAAAGCTACAAAATGCAATCGCGTTTTGAAAGGGGTTTCTTAAATGTCTAAATATTCCGATGAACTGACTTACGGTTTTGCCAAAGCGGCGGCGCCCCCGGTGCGCGAGACCCGCATTGGCGTTTGCGCCGCATTTTGCGGTACTTGCGGCAAGCTGAACGAGAATGTGAAAAGCGGCTGCGCTCAGCTTCAAAGCCGCAAATTTTCTCAGAGCGGAGGTTGCCAGCTGATGCTCGCCATGGGGATTCTAAGCAGCCTCACAAACATTGTGGTAATTATTCATTCTCCGCTGGGATGCTGCTCCGGCTTCGGGGGTATAGCCGGCTTGCTTAAGACGATGAGGGCCTCCAAGGGAAAGAAGGAACAGGAATTTGTCTGGATTCACACGAATATGGATCAGCTGGATGTAGTGAACGGCGGCACTGAAAAACTCCGCAATGCCATATTGCATGCGGAGAAGCACTGCCATCCGGAAGCGATCATCATTGCCAACGGTTGCGTCCCGGGCATAATAGGAGACGACATTGACTCGCTGGCTTCTGAACTTGAGCATCAGCTTTCTGCAAAGCTTGTTCCCGTTCATTGCGAGGGATTCAAGAGCCGCTATGTGGCTTCAGGATACGACTCGGCGTATCACGGCGTTCTACGCCATTTGATTGAGCCGATTAAGAAGCAAGATCTCATATTTCCCGATGAAGGGCTTGACGCGTTGGAACGCTGGCAGAAAAGCCGCACAGTCAATATCTTCAATGTCGGCTCAAATTCGAATGGAGATGAGGTTGAGCTTTCCCGACTGGTATCGGCTCTCGGACTTATTCCGCGCTTTCTGCCGCTTCACGCGAGCATTGAGGATTTGGAGAGAATCAGCGAGGCGGCGCTAAATGTCAGCGTTTGCGCCACGCATGACGATTATTTGCTTGGACATTTAAAAGAGCGGTTTGGCACGCCGTATATTATAGACACGCTTCCGATAGGCATAAAGAACACAAATAAATGGCTGAGGCGGATTGCGGAGTATTTCCATCTCGAAGATGAAGCGGAGCGTCTGATTAGGCTTGAAAATGAGCAGCTTCTTGAAGCGCTTGAACCTTTCAAGAGAGTTCTGGAAGGAAAGAGCGTGTTTGTCGGAGGAGGGGAGACGCGAATCCTTACAACTGCAGAGTTCTTCAATTCGCTAGGGATGAAGCTTCTCGGGGTGAAGGCTCACAATGTCGACAGGTTTGTAGAGGACATTCTTGAAGAGACGGCAGGCCCGGAGCTTGCAATTGAGGTTGCGGCCGGCCAGCCCGCTGAGGAGCTCAATATACTGAATAAGTTGCGCCCGGATCTTTACTGCGGCCATATGGGGGCGAACGGTTGGGTTGCCCGGCTGGGAATTCCCAATTTACCTCTTTTTGGACAGTCGCTCAATTACATGGGCTACTCCGGAGCGTTCGAACTGGCGCGCAAAGCGGTGAAAGTTCTGAAAAACACGAATTTTGTCCAAAACATCTCCGCCAATGCGCAGCTTCCGCTTCGCAAAGAGTGGTTCGATTCTGACGTTAGAGAAAATATAAAAGAGACCGAATCAGCGTAAGCGCAAAACAAGGAGTTGCTTGCCATGAGCAATATCATTGCGAACAATTTGACGGAGCTGATAGGCAATACGCCGGTGCTCCGCCCACGCAAGTTTTCGAAGCTGGCAGGGCTTTCGGATTCGGAGCTGCTACTAAAGCTGGAATACTTCAATCCCCTCGGCAGCGTAAAGGACAGGATTGCCTACGCCATGATTGCGGATGCTGAGGAAAGAGGGCTTCTCACGCCGGATTCGGTTATCATCGAGCCGTCCAGCGGAAATACCGGCGTTGGCTTGGCATTTGTAGCGGCGGCCAAGGGATATAGAATTGTAATTGTCATGCCTGACACTATGACCCATGAGCGGCGGGATCTCGTCTGCGCGCTTGGCGCCGAGCTGGTTCTCACCCCTGGCGCTCAAGGCATGAAGGGGGCGATACGAAAAGCTGAAGAGCTTCAGGCGCAACTTGCCGATGGAATAATCCTACAGCAGTTCAATAACCCCGCAAATCCGCGCATACATAGGGCGACGACTGGGCCTGAAATATGGGAGGCGACGGAGGGCAGAATAGATATCCTTGTCGGAGGGGTTGGCACTGGCGGCACAATAACCGGCGCCGGATTATTTTTAAAAGAGAAAAAGCCTTCTGTGCAGGTTGTCGCCGTGGAGCCGTCCGCCTCTCCTGTTCTTTCAGGCGGGAATCCTTCTCCGCACAAGATACAAGGCATAGGGGCGGGTTTCATCCCGCAGGTTTTGGATTTGTCGCTTATTGATGACATCTATGCGGTACTGGATGAAGAGGCGGCAGACACGGCTCGCGTGCTTGCCAGAGAGGAAGGCCTGCTTGTCGGCATATCCTCGGGCGCCGCCGCGTTTGCAGCGGCGCGTTTGGCTCGTCGGCCGGAAAACTGCGGCAAGGTCATACTCGCGATTCTTCCGGATACAGGAGAGCGCTACTTGTCCTACGATTTGTTTAAGCAGCCGCGCAATGAAAAAAGCCGATTTTGGTATTGATGCCATGAAATACAGGCTAGCGGTGGGAACTACCGACGGAATAAACGTAAATGAGCATTTCGGGCGGGGCAAAAGCTTTTTCATTTATGAAATACAGCAGGAGACCGGGGAGTCGACTCTGATTGAACGGCTCGCCTTCGAGCACGGAGGTGATGACTGCGGGCAGCATAGCTTTGAGTCTATAGCGGAAAAGCTTTTTGCATTTAGAAATTGCCAAATAGTGGTTGCAGCCAGAATCGGAGGCAAGTCAGAAAAACAGCTGACGTTGAGTCGCATCGTTCCCTTGCAATTTGAGGGCGAACTCGAGACTGCTTTGCAGAAGATCAAGAAGGCCTACAAACACAGAATATTTGAAAGCGGAGGAGATTTGCAATGAAAAATCGAATCTTCGGCGGAATTGCGGCTATTATCGCGGGTACGCTCACAGCCGCAGGCCCTCAGACGATTTTTAAAATCTGAGATCAAAGCCATCACCATGGGGTTGCAAGCACGTGATTTTGGACAGGACAGGCGGCAATTGCCATCGGATTGGCTTTATCGCTGCTGGGCGGCGCTTATCTTCTTTTTTCATCAGAGCAGGTACGCGCGGGACTGAGCACTGCGATGAGCGGGAATGCGGCTCTTGCAATTCTCATCGCAAACGCGCTCATAGGCATGAATGATTACGCGATGATGGCTTGCCGGCTATACACTTTGCCAGCGCTTAACATCATAAGCATAGCCGCGATTATCCTTGCGGAGGGAAATGCCGCATATCTGCTGCGGCGAAATCCAACAGGGAAGGAATCGTCAGGAAATGCGAGGGCAGGCGCTTATAGCGCTTAGGCTATGCCGATGATTTGCAGCAAGCATTTTGGAGCATGATCATCCACTCTCAATCAAGCTCCGAAACAGGCGGTTTCATATGCATATCAGTATTAACCGCAATTGCCGAGAAGTCGCCCGCCTCTTTAGGAGCGGGAGTATGCTGCTGCGTAAAACCAACCTTGCGCGGTCAAGCATTGATTGGGCGCATGGAAACGTTGCGATTGAAGTGCTTGCATCATGAGCAGCTCCACCTATAGTTAATGAAAAACCCGGAAAGACGGCATAAGAGCGCTGTCTTTCCGGGCTTTTCTCGTGCTTGAAATCGTCTTCAGAGCTTGATTTATTCAGCGCGCCAGCTTGCTGATGCGCATAGGAAGCCTTGATTTTGGTTGCGATACTGATTTGCGGGAATATTATGCTGGTTTTCATATGAAAGCTCATGCTTAAGCAGGTGCTTAGACTCAAAAATCAGCATGCCTGGGCAGATTCATATCAATATATTTGAAAATATCGTCATAATAGGTATGTACAGAAGTCCTGAAATAGTATATAATAAATGTCGAAACTCGCTTGTATCTCCAATTTTTAAGCTGATTGCCATAGAGTTTGACATTTTTTATAAATTTAACAACTTAGAAATACCTATAAATTGGGATTTTAATGTAGATTCTGAAACTTTCTACTAATGACGCTTAGGTATACTGACTTTCATAGGAAATTACCCTTTTTAGCTTGATTATACAGCGAGTGCGAAATGCCGAATCGGCATTTCGCACCACTCAATGGATAATCAAGCTAAAAAGGAACATTGAATGAAATCGGTATGAAAACTTGAAGGTGATGCTTGGAGCATGTTGCTCATAGAGTTTGCGGCAATGGCGCCGCTGTACTTTATGATCTCGCATTTATACTGATTTGAATGTGAAAGTTCCTATTTAAATAGGCGTTTGACCGCAAATTGTCGTTATAGTATAAATGTGTGAATTTCAGTGAACACTTTAGGGGACGCCGTCAGGTAGATGGAGGTTTGCTATACTGCTTTTCATATGAAATTACCTTATTTGGAGCTTGATTATACAGCGAGTGCAAAATGCCGATATCGGCATTTCGCACCATTCAATGGATAATCAACAAAAAAAGGAACATTTGATGAAAAGCGGTATATTGGCTTATTTCAGTTCGGCGCTTATGCCCGGGTATGCTGATATGCATATGAAAACTCTGATTTTGGAGTTTGATTCGCACTTTCGCTCTTTAAAATCAAGCTCCAAAATTGGAGCATCTGACTGAAAATCGGCATGATATTTTTCCGCAACTTAAAATTTGGGAACTCTGCCTGCATGCGAGGGCTTGTCGAAGCGTCATAGGCTGAAGTCGCAGTTAGGGGTTTCAATGGCCATGAGGCCGAGCGAAATGGATGAACGAGCGAGCTTTACAACTGTTGACAGGAGATGAATTTATGTACAATCAGAAGATAAGGGTAGTGCAGTATGGCTGCGGAAAGATGGCAAAGGTCATTCTTCGCTACCTCTACGAGAAAGGCGCGGAAATAGTAGGAGCGATTGACGTCAATCCCGCTGTTGTCGGAATGGATGTCGGAGACTATGCCGAGCTGGGATTCAAGCTTGGGGTAACTATTAGGAGTGACGCGGACGCTGTATTGGATGAATGCGATCCAGACATAGCGGTTGTAACTTTGTTCAGCTTTATGAAAGATGTTTACCCGCATTTTGAAAAGTGCGCTTCTCGAGGCATAAATGTAGTCTCTACATGCGAGGAGGCTATTTATCCATGGACGACAGCCAGCTCCTTCACAAACAAGTTGGATAGATTAGCAAAGGATAACAATTGTACAGTTGTAGGCTCCGGGATGCAGGATGTGTACTGGATCAATCTGATCGCCTGCGTGGCCGGCGGAGTCCATAGGATTGATAGAATTGAAGGCGCGATAAGCTACAATGTTGAAGACTATGGCTTAGCGCTTGCGAAAGCTCATGGAGTAGGATTGACAGCTGATGAATTCGAAAAGCAACTGGCTCATCCCGAAACTCTGGAGCCTTCATATGTATGGAATTCAAATGAGTCCCTCTGCGCAAAATTGGGGTTGACTATCAAAACGCAAACGCAAAAATCAGTTCCATACTTCTATCATGAGGATGTGTATTCATCCACCATGGGAGAGACGATTAAAAAGGGCTTGTGCATAGGCATGAGCGCGGTTGTGACGACTCAAACCCATCAAGGGCCTGTGATAGAAACCCAGTGCATAGGGAAGGTCTATGCTCCAGATGATGGCGACATGTGCGATTGGAAGATAATAGGCGAGCCAAACACTCAGTTTTCAGTTGCAAAGCCAGCGACTGTGGAGCACACATGCGCTTCGATAGTAAACCGGATACCGATTATTTTAAGCGCTCAACCAGGCTACGTAACCGTTGATCAGTTGGATGAGCTTGAATACTTGACTTATCCGATGCATATGTATCTGTAGATCAAAAAGAAAGAGAGCGATAGAGGCCATAGAGTCTCTTCCGCTCTCTTTTTTATGTTTCGGGCATTGCCTTCACCTTGCTTTTCCTGCGATCTGTTTTAGCCGAAAAAGACAGGCTCACAATTGCGGAAGAAAACTCAGCGTCATAGTCAGATGCTAGCATGCGGGGGAGATCTTGCGCTATAAACCATGAAGGCCGCTCAATTGAGGCGCGTTCAAAGTTTCTGGCCCATTTTCTTCCAACTCCTATTGCGTGGGCATATGGATAAATGCTGAAGAAATAGGATGGATCATCAGCCAGCAACATATTTACGCGCGCTTTCTCATCGCTTTCAAGAAACGACCTGAAACCCAGAGCCGTTTCTTGATGTCGACTCCCCCGTTCATTTCGAGGTCGGCATTTATGGGAGATAAGGAGAGAAAATAAGCATGAGAGAGCGGCAATGGAATATGAGAAAAAGTTTCCGGTGGCATAGCCGTAAATGCTGAAAGCAATGACAAGGGCAACTGTAGGGACGATTGCAATTGCAACTGCAATTCCATTCCAGCGGCTAGACCTTGCCTTGCGCATTCCAAGAGAAATAGGCAAATCAAGAAAAAAAGCAAGAAGAAACGAGCAGAAGGCAGTTGCTAGAACTGCGAATATCGGCTTCTCAAACGCATAGAAGCCGCAAACTGCAGGGTAAATGGCCATAGCAAGGGCGACGATGCCAGGAATTTTGACGATAAGCTGCTTGGCAAAGCTTTTTTTAAAGAAGATATCCTCTTTTTTGAATTTCTCCTTCTTCACTTCTTTGGCTGCGGAATTCAAGGAAAGGAAAAATGAACTTTTTTCCAGATCGAAAGTGCTTACTTTATTATCCGAACCATAAGTGAACATTTCACGGAACAGCTTTTCTTCATAACCGTTGGCATCCAAATTCAAAGGTTTTAGCCGGTGGATGGTGAAGCCTCGCTTGAACCCGCTTCCTGTCTGCATTGCGGTTCTCGTCAATGAGACGCTTCCTGTGGCAGCCCAGTAGAAAATCATAGACAACATGTCTCTGGGAGCGACTTTGCCTTTAATTATTAGGGCGAACTCGGCTGGAGTCTGGCCAGAAGGCGGATAGAAAGAAAACCTGGGGTTAAGCTGGCGCCCTTTGAACATGAGCAGA
The DNA here is from genome assembly GCA_031269465.1 of Clostridiales bacterium. Lineage (GTDB taxonomy): Bacteria > Bacillota > Clostridia > Lachnospirales > WQUN01 > JAISWZ01. The sequence goes on from JAISZB010000110.1 coordinate 65,334, forward strand.
ATTATAGAACTCAGCGCTGCTATAAACGGGTAGAGAAGAGTTTGATTGTCCAGTTTTTCTCCGTTCCGCTCAAATGGAAGTCTTTCTAAAAAGGAAGTCAAAAAAGCGGGCGTCTGACTGTTTGATTCTGATGATTCAAGCGCTGAAGAGCTTATAAGGCCGGCTTCTTTTTGATTAAACGCCATTTCGCCGGCATATGCGCATACTGTTATGCTTAAAGCCGCTAATGCACATATATGAATATTTAAGCGCTTCAAGTCCATTCCTCCTGAAAATTCAATTCTATATTGATCTGCGGCTGAATGTACCGATTTAGGGGACGGATTATCCATAAGCGTTGCAAAATCCGTCAAAATCCGTACATTATACTGCTTTTCATATAAAATTACCTTTTTTGGAGCTTGATTATACAGCGAGTGCAAATTGGCGATATTGTATTTCGCGCCACTCAATGGCTAATCAAGCTCCTAAAAAGGAACAATTGATGAAAAGCGGTATAAAAAGGAACTTTCCACTGAGCACCAGTATATTCAAGCTTAAAGCCCATCGAAGGCAGTTTATTTATACACAAGCCATAATATAGATTTTACCGCAAAAAAGAAGAGAATTCTACACTTTATCGTAAACCGGAAATATTTGCATCTGTTTTATCAAAGTGCGCTGATTGCATGGATACATTTGATTCAAATCTGTATAGCAGGCTAAGGCGCTATTAAAATATGGATATACCGGTCTGTCATTTTAGCACCATATGGCATGCTTGAATCATATGATACTGATGTGCAGGCAAACGCGCCGATTTTGCGCGATTATTCATTGGGCGTTGTATGCTCCAGCCGCAAAATCAGAATTTTCCGAAGCGCATCAGTATGTATTGCAGCGTTGCGCTGAGGGGTTTTGCAACCTGAAAAAGCGGCTATAGCTGAAGCGCCGCTTTCGGGCAAAGCCGGGAGTATCGCGGCAGGATGCGGCAGCGTTGATCAGGCAATTGAAAAGGCAGGTGCGAATATGGGTTTAGGCTATTTGACAGTGGTTTTGCGCATGGCGGAAGACGCTGTTCCGGTTCCAGATGCAAGAGTTCTGATTAAGGATAAGTATGGGAACATTCTGTACAATCTCCTTGCAGATTCTAACGGAAAAACTCAGCAGGTTGCGCTGGATGTCACAGATTCAAAGCTGATAGGCGAGCACTATCACCGGATCAGCAGCTTCAACGTTGAAGTTCTGCAGTCAGACCGCTTTGGAGGAGTGTCAATCTACGGAGCGGAGGTGTACGAGAATCTATCGTCAACCCTTCCGATAGATATGTACCCTATATCTCTTGGCAGAAGCAATGCGGATAACACCACCGAGATATACGTTCCGGGAGAGCATGGCGCAGACTGGAGAGCAGCTCCAGAAAGGCGCTCGGTTCCGCCTGAAGTGGATGTTCATGCTTCTACAAATACTGTGAAGATTCCGGAATACATCGTAGTTCATCTAGGGTACTACCTGAACTGGGCGAATGATATCAAAGTACCATTCGTCGAATACATCAAGAATGTCGCTTCCAGTGAAATCTATGCTGATTGGACTGAATCAACGCTCTACGCTAACATATACTGCCACATCACCTTTGCCCTGAACAGGATCTACACTGTGTGGTACAGAAGCCAGGGGTACTCATTTGATATAACAAACGACACCAGAACAGATCAATACTATGTAGTAGGCCAGACAATACCTGATAACATTTCAAGGATCGTAGACGAGATCTTCAACATCTATGTCAGCCGCGCCGGCCGCAATGATCCTTACTTCACTCAGTACTGCAACGGCACGACTTCAACCTGCAACGGCTTGTCGCAGTGGGGCAGCCAGGGCCTTGGGCTTCAGGGGTACACTCCCATCCAGATACTGAGGTATTACTATCCAGATGATGTGGATCTGGTGGAATCCAATGAGTTTTCATCTAATAATGAAACTTTTCCCGGCTGGAACATGTCAGCTGGCATGAGCAGCGAGAACATCAAGCTCATGCAGGACTATCTGAACAGGATAAGCTCAAACTACCCAGCCATAGGCAAGATACCAAATCCAAACGGATACTTCGATTCGGCCACTACGGCAGCGGTAAAGAACTTTCAGAGCATATTCGGACTGACTGCCGATGGCGTAATCGGCAAGGGGACATGGTATGAGATTACAAGGAAGTATGTAGCCGTAAAAAAGCTGGGGGAGTTAGACAGCGAGGGCGAGCGCATCGGGATCGGATACAGCCCTCCAAATGTGACGCTAAGCCAGGGCATGGGCGGAAGCGATAAAAATGCAGTGTATGTGGCGGAGCTGCAGTTCATCCTAAGCTATATTTCTCAATTTGTAAACACTGTGCCTGGAGTCGTGGAAAACTCTTATTTCGACCAGATTACAAAGGATTCCGTCATCGGATTCCAAAAGTCATTCGGGCTTCCGCAGACGGGAGTGGTCAATGCGGCTACATGGCAGACTCTCTATGATGAGTATTGGGATATAAAGAATTCAGTTTCAAATCCAGGAGAAAATCCGGACGCCGATTCTCCCGCGTATCCTGGATATCTGTTGCGGCTTGGCTCTTCGGGCGACGCTGTTCGCACGCTTCAGCAGCGCTTGCTTGAACTTTCAAAGAGCTACCCGTCGATACCTTCCGTAAGCGCAGACGGGAATTTCGGACCTGGAACGCAGGCGGCAGTCATTGCGTTTCAAAGCCTTTTCGGACTGTCGGCTGACGGCATAGTCGGGCAAAGCACCTGGGACAGGATAATGCATGAGTATAATATCATGCCTGATCCAGGGACGCCGGATTACTCTTATCCGGGATATATGCTGAGGCTAGGCTCATCGGGAGAGGCTGTCCGGATAATGCAGGAACATCTGCTGGAGCTTTCGAAGCGCTATCCGTCAATTCCCGCAGTAGTTCCAGACGGAAACTTCGGCCCTGCCACACAGGCGGCGGTCATAGCGTTCCAGAACCTCTTCGGACTCTCAGCCGACGGCATAATCGGCCAGGGAACCTGGGAGAAAATAATATATGAATACAATAACGCCACTGAGCCAGCCACGCCTGACGCGCCTGAATATCCGGGATACCTGTTGAGGATCGGCTCCTCAGGCGAGCATGTCAAGATGATTCAAGAGTATCTGCTTGGCCTGTCAAAGATGTATCCGTCAATTCCCGCGGTTACTCCGGACGGCGATTTCGGCCCGGCCACGCAGGCGGCGGTCATAGCGTTCCAGAACCTCTTCGGCTTGACTGCCGACGGCATAATCGGCCAGGGAACCTGGGACAGGATAATATACGAGTACAACAATCCGCCCGCGCCAGCTCCTGGGAATCCGGACTACAGCTACCCCGGCTACCTGCTGAGGCTAGGCTCGTCCGGCGAGGATGTCTTGATCATGCAGGAGCATCTTCTGGGGCTCTCGCAGATATACCCGTCCATCCCCGCAGTGACGCCCGACGGAAATTTCGGCCCGGCCACGCAGGCGGCGGTCATAGCGTTCCAGAACCTCTTCGGCTTGACTGCCGACGGCATAATCGGCCAGGGAACCTGGGACAGGATAATATATGAGTACAACAATCCGCCCGCTTCAAATCTTCCCCAATATCCTGGATACCTGCTCAGGTTTGGATCAAGCGGAAGCGATGTCCTGGCGCTGCAGAACTATTTGAATGCGATTGCTCAGTCCTATAATACGATTCCTATTGTATCGGCAGACGGCGATTTCGGCTCCAGAACCCATACAGCAGTCATGGAATTCCAAAAGCTCTTTGGATTGAATCCAGACGGAATTGTTGGAAAAGAAACGTGGGATAAGATCGCATCCGTCTATGCGGGCTTGCCTTCAGGATCTTCTCCAGCGTATCCAGGCGGGACGCTCACAGTCGGCTCGACTGGAGTAAGCGTGCAGACGATGCAAAACTACCTGAACGAAATAGGAAAGGTATATCCGTCCATACCGTCTCTGACAGCTGACGGCAAGTTCGGAAATGGCACAAGGCAATCCGTCATGGAATTTCAAAGGCTGTTCGGCCTGAATCCGGACGGAGTAGTCGGAAAGAATACTTGGGACAGAATAGTTTCAGTCTATGCCAGCATTGGGTTTGCAAACAGAGGCCAATATCCAGGCGCAGCTCTGCGGCAAGGGGACAGCGGCGAAAATGTGCGCTTTATGCAAAGCCATTTGAATGCCTTGGCTGACTTTTATCCTTCAATACCCCGCACTTCAGTCGATGGAGTGTTCGGAACGGGAATGAAAAATAGCGTTGCAGCTTTTCAGAGGCTATTCGGACTGGATGCTGACGGGATCATAGGGAAAAACAGCTGGGACAGCATAATGGCTGCGTATAACGCCAGCTTGATGCCAGCCAGCAATGATCCCTGCTGCAATTCGAGCGCCCGAAGCGCAGCCCAGGCTGCGAACTCCAGCGCGGTCAACGACGATGATCCTTCAAGCGGCCAAAGCTCTTCAGACGGCAACTGCGCGTGCAGCTTGAGGATGCTTCTGCTTCTCCTGCTCTTCAAGAGATGCTAGGGATAAATGCAGATGATCGTTGGAAAGGCCGGATTGTGAATGAACTGGCCGCAAAATCCCTGCATTTGACTGTATATAAACGCTTGCGGCATCCTGCAGGCCTGCTCTCCAGCCGTAATCTGAAGATTACTGCGTTTGCCAGCGTTTACAGATAAAGGACAAAAGAATGCCGCCAAAGAGCCGAAAGGCCTTTTGACGGCATTCTTTTTTTGTCGCTAAACGTTCAAATGCATCCATTTAGCGGCAGCAGCCTCGCAACCAGAAGCGATGCGAATGAGCATTTCAAGCGGTGAAAACAAAGGCGGCAGCGCAAGGACGAGGCATTCGCTTACTTTGACTGCGTTTTTAGAGAGGCGGCGTATTTGCCGGCATCCCAACCTACCTCATATCCTGTCAGCTCTCCAACAAATCTGAGCGCTAACATAGTGCGATCAGATATTATTATTACGGGGTAAGTGATTGGAATTGATTTGCGGATCCCATTGTCAATGCGAATGATATTCTTGCTGTCCGAGCCGTTTTCAAGAAGGAATTCCAAACCGCCCTTTTTCATGCTGGTAGCCTTTGAAGCCGGTTCATAGCTGACAGAGAAGCCCAGGAATTCAAAAATCGAACGCATTTCAACATATACGCGGCTGTCTATTATTGTTGGAGGCACATTGAAGGAAAGTCGCTTTCCATCAACCTCTACAGACGGATTTGTTTGCTGGATCGGGTTTATGCGGTAGATGGAAGAGGTCAGCGCTCCAGCGGCGTGATCAATCGCCGTAAATGTAAAAATGTCAAAGCTGTTGTCGTTTCTAAACCTAAAGTCGCTCGTTCCATAGTTAACCATTGCCTCATTGGCGACAGGAACATATCCTACAGGAACAGAGTGGGGATGCCGCTCTAGAATCGTGAGCTTGGAGACTTGCTTGACGGCGGAGTATATCGTGGATGAGCACTGGCAGATGCCTCCCCCAATGCCTTTGGTGCGTACGGAGTTCACCAATATGATGGATTCTCTCCAGCCGTTTGCCGTCGTAGTGGAATTTCCAGTGTTTTTATTGAAGCTGAAAGAAGCGCCTGATTTTACAATGACGTTATTCTTATAGCCGCCAAGCTCCATATTGTGGTTGCGATTGACATCTGAAGCTGAAAAGCGAGTGGTGTACGAGGAGAGCTTTTGATAATTGGATTTTACGGGATTATATTGCTCAGCTATTTTTGGATCCGTCACTTTGAGCAATGTATCCGTAATGTATCCGATAGTCCCTCCCGCTTCAACTTTAAACCAGCCGAGTTCCTTGCCTTCAATGGTAACTGCGGTTTCCGCGCTGAGAGTTTTTATCACATTGAAGCATATCCCCGCTCGGCTTCTCATATTGGCCGCGCTTGTTGTTACAGCGTTGGGCATCAAATGACCTTCTTTCTTGCTGCGCATTCAGGCATACATATTGATGAGTAAAAAAACAGATTTTGGGCTTGATTTTACAGAGATGCAAAGTATAATCATACCCAAAATCAGTAAAGCGGGCGGTGCACCTTAAGCATAGATAAATGATAATCGCGATGATATAAGTATATACGTGCTATGGTAATAATTGTTTCAATTTTCAAGGCCGTCTATGAAAATGGATTAACCAGGCGCTTCTCACGGTGGACTGTCAAGCTTGAAAAATGTTCGGTTGGCTGCAAATCGGCATAGGTTGCTTCTTTGAAGGTTGGCTTTATGAGTGAGGATAGCTCCGTTTGCGAATCGAGCCTTTAAATCTTCTTAAACGTTTCCGGGAGACGGGAAAAAATCGATTTTGGGCCTGACTATCCTATGATTCAGCGGATAATCAGGCCCAAAGGCGAGGTTTCTGTATTCAAGCCGGGTAAATCAAATTCCCGGCAAATACAATGACAGACAGGGATAACGCCATAATCAGGGCAATCTTGGCGGTGCGCTTAAGAAGGCGGCTCTCGGCGCCTTTAAGATGAATCGAAGCGCAAGCTATGGATATGCTTTGAAGAGAGAGCATTTTTCCAATTGTAGCTCCGCTTGCATTTGCCGCGACTATCCATGCGGCGTTCGCTCCGGTCTGTAGCGCTGTTTGCCTTTGAAGAGCTCCGAATAGAACATTTGAAGACGTGTCGCTTCCGGTTATGAAAGTGCCGAGAGCTCCAAGCAAAGGGGATATCGCGGGAAACAAGGGGCCTGAGGCGGCCAGAAGCTCCGCGATGTATGAAACCATTCCCGCGTGGAACATGATTCTGGCTATGCACAGTATGAGTATTATTGCAAAGGCGGAATGAGAAATCTGCTTGGTTGTGCCGCGCAGAGCGTCTAAGATTTCGCGAAGGCTCATTTTATATAAGGATGCGCCAGCGAGTCCCGCTATGAAAAACAAAGTGCCTGGATTTGTCAGCAGAGCGAAGCTCTGCTGAGATCCGCCTTCAGCGATGTAGAATTGATGCCTGAAGACAAATCTGCCTTCCTTAAGAAATGAAATCTGAGGGATTAAAGAAGTGGCGAGCACAAGCGCCAGAATTATGATATATGAACCCAAGGACATAAAAGCTTGTCGCGAAGTTATGGCATCCCTAGCGGCAACGGGTTTTTTTGGCTGCATGCGGCAATACGAATAAAGGGTAAGAAAAGCCGCAAGGGAGCCTGTGACGGCAGCCAGCTCCACAGCCAGGAACACAGCGGCAGCCATCTGAATCAAGCCGAATGCGAGTCCGCTTAACAGAGCCGGGACTAAAGCTTCCTTAACCTTCTTTGCTCCGCCTCCCACCATGAAAACAAGAATGCAAGGCAGAGCCGCCGCCAGCGGTAAAAGCTGCAGCGATGCCGCAAGCGACAGGTCTGCAAGCGGCATCTCCGAGACATTTGACAATGTGATGATGGGAACTCCAACCACTCCGAAAGCGACTGGCACTGTGTTTGAAACCAAGCACAGGATGGCGGCGAATAGAGGTTCAAAGCCAAGAGCTGCAAGTATGCCTGCGGGAATGGCTACGGCTGTGCCAAAGCCAGCGACCGCCTCCAGGAATCCGCCGAAGGCGAAAGCTATTAATAGGGCTTGCATGCTTTTATCATCTGATACAGCTGAAAGCATTCCGCGAAGAATATTCATGCCGCCATTTTTTATAGAAAGATTGTATGTAAAAAGTGCAGAGAATATGACCCAGATGACTGGGCAAAACGCAAGAAAAATTCCTTCTGCCAGTGCATCTGCAAGATTATCGGGAGTCATGCCCCAATTCCACGGGGCTAGCACGAGACATGCGATGAAAGCAAACGCCGATGCCAGATGCAGGGGGATTTTCAACAAGAGCAGAGCCGCCAGCATAATGAATATTGGCAACACAGCCAAAGCGGCGTTTAATATATCGCTGCCGGATAACATGCAAATACTCCTCCAATATTTTAAGAACCAGCAATATGCTGAGTTGACTCATTTTCTGCGATTTTTACTGATTTGCATATGAGACTTCCTATTTTGGAGCTTGACTGTTCAGTGAGTGAGATTGATATCGGAATTTTGCACCTTGAAAGTGGCATCTACGACTGCAAATCAGTATACATTAGGAAATCCCATTTGTCAATTAAGCAAAATGAAGAAATTCAAGCTTTATTTATGGTTGTTTTTCCTTAAGTCCTTAGTCTTCCAGGATGTTTGATGGAACCTTAACTTTTTGGTTCAAACGTAAACATTCTTAGAAAGGATATTGGTCTTGCTTTCAACAAAAAATGACTTTTAACCTTTTATAGATGATGCTATAATATACTAACATGCTTGGAAGGCTGCGATTTCGCAACTTTGAGCCACATTGGCATGAGAGGTTGAAACTGAGCAATTCTGGCAAAAATTCAATTAAGATCGACTGAGAGTTCATAATGCGGCTATTCGGCATTATGCGGAAAGCGGCATTATACGGAAAGCGCAACATAATGCTTGATTAATTCCATTGCTGAGCTTTACATACGGATGATTGCGGATCCGCGCAAATTAATGCGTTAACTTGAATTTCGGGAGCAGGCGAATTGCGCCGCTCATTTAAACAGATTTGCAGCCAAACGCGCCTGTTTTGGAGCCTAGATGGTACACTTTCAAGGTGCGTAATGCCGATATCAAACGCACTCGCTGTACAGCCAAGCTCAAAAATAGGAATTCTCATACGCAAATCAGCATGTGACGTGTTCAAACCTGGCTCTTGATGCAACTTTACCGATCTGCGGTTCTCAATCTGTTTATACGCGTCGCAGCGGAGAAATCAATGCTTCTCGCCTGCATAGCAGAAATTCTTTGAAAATGCTGCAGCAGCTCTTCGACGCTTTGTGGAGTGGGGAATTGGTTTAACAATTGGAGGAAAGCAAATGGATCTGATAGAAAGTCTTACAGAAGCCGGCATGCATTTTAGGGCGAGCATCTTGGATCGGTATAAGCTAAATAGCATTTTCATCGAAGCCCAACCAGCGGCGGAAGTTGATTTAGGACTTGCAAAAAGCCGGATAGGGGGATGCCCAGACGCTCCTAAGAATTTCAAATGGCCAAGGCATAGAGGCAAGCCGCTTTCTTTCATAGCGCAGTTCAATCTCCAGGCGTTGCTCGAGCACGACAAAGATCATAGGCTTCCTGGAGAAGGGATGCTAAGCTTCTTCTGCGCAGGAGACGATGTCTCGGGCCATGACAATGATGACAAGGGCGGATTCAAGGCGTACCACTTCAAAGAGCCGATATTGAGCCTGGAAAGGAAGGTTGCGCCTGAGAAAGCATTTGCGCTTCCTCCCAGCAAGCTTAAATTCAGCAGCGAATACTGTTATCCCATAAGAGGCAATCTTGAGTCGTGCGGACTTGACGACGCTGTTGAAGAAAGGTACGACAATGACAGCGATCCTGATAATCCCTTCGAGTATTTGGACATACTTTCAAAATGCGCATCCAATCGCAAAAACATAAGGCTTCTGGGATATCCTGATTTAATTCAAGGCGGTATTTTCGAATCGTGCCAGATGGGCGCAAACGGGATTATAGACAAGCCCTATTCAGATCCAAAGCATAAAAAGATGCTGGAAGGCAGAAAAGATTGGACTCTTCTTTTTCAACTGGATTTAAACGGAAGCATTCCAGGTTGGGGAGCATCTGTTGTTCTCTATTTTGCCATTAAGAAGAAAGATCTCGCTAAAGGGGATTTTGATGAAGTGTGGCTTGTCAAGGATTGCCGCTGACGCTCATTGGGAAATTCTCAAATTATAATGGTGCGAGCATGAAATTACCTATACCGATTTTCATCAAATGCTCCTTTTTGGAGCTTGATTATCCGCTGAGTGGTGCGAAATGCCTATATCAATCGCACTAGCTGTATAATCAAATTCCAAAAAAGGCAGTTTAGTACGAAAATAAAGTAACGGTTGCTAATCTGTGTATCCGCATTAGCGCCCAGAGCTTTACAACACACTAATTCAGAGACTCTGACCTTTCACATTAAAGTGTAAACCAAGACTAAGCAAAACAGTTAATGCAATTCTATTTTGCAGCATCATCCGCAAAGGTTGCAAAGGCGTCTTGCGGCTCGCCCTCCGGCTGAGCTTCCGCGCCGGCCGCGCGTTTCGAGCGCGGGGCGGGCGCGGCGGCCATCGATGCGGCGTCGCCTCCCAGCTGGCTGTGTGCAGCCTGCTGGCGTTCGAACGCTGGATCTTTTGGCCTCGCCTCCGCCCGCATGCGCGTTTCGCCCGGCGCAGCCCGCCCGCCAGATGGGCGCGCATGCTCCACGTCTCGCAGAAAACGGCGCGGAATCGGCGCGGGGGGCTTTTCTGCGGAAGCTGCGCCGCCAGGCCCGCCGCCTTCCGCAAATGGCCTATGCGGCGGGCGTTCAGGCTGCGTACAGCTTTAAAATCCCTTCATCCTCCATGTTTCCCCTTCTTGTGTCGTTGACGGTGTTTTCTGCGTATTCCCTCAGGCATTGAGCGCGCATCATTTCGAGCCCTCCGCTGAATTTCATCTGCGCGCCGAGCCCGATGCGGCAAATAGCGTGGAAAATGCCGGACAGGCTCCAATAGTTCTCAATCGTCTGCATGCCCCCTGCTTGTTGCGAGTCGAATCCAATCGCTTTCATGCTTTGAAAAAAGGTTTCGAATTGCCATCTCCATCCATAAATCACTAAAATTCTCTTTGATTCGATTGATGCGTCGGCGCGGGCGGACGCCTTGGGCGCCTGCCCTTGGAGCCCGCCTTCAGCCCAAGCTGCGGCTGCCGCCGCATTTTCATGCCGTTCAGGCTGCCTTCATATCTACAGCATATGCATGCTTTGCCGCCGGCTGATATCTTGCAAGCGTCCTCAAGCTTGACGGATTTTGCAAATCGCTGACGCCGGCCATGATTTTTCTGCCTTTCGCGCCGGATGATCCGCTGTCGATCTTGCGGTTCGCCTTCATATTTCCTATATAAACGCAATTTATCTTGGAAAGCGCATCTACTGTCCTCTTGCTGGCGCGCCAGGAGCCGGCCGGGACGAATGCGGCGTCTTCCACTGCCGGGGTTTTTTCGGCGGCGGATTCAATAAAGCCGACTTTTGCGGCAGCTTCCGCTTTGATAAAGGAGTTTTCAGCTTCTTTCGCCTCGCGCCCAAAGGCGGCCAAGCTTTTTCTTGCGGAGCCTGAAGCCCGCTTGGATTCGGCGGCTGCGGCCTTCGCCGCTTTGCGCCCCTCTTTGGCGCCTTTCAGCTCGACTCCCGCATTTTGCAGATCATCTTCAGCCCGCCGCCTTTTTAGGGCGGCCCCTTGATCGCCTTCGCCGGCTTCAGGCGCCGATCCGGTTTTCGACAGGGCTTCATATCTAAATTCGACTTTCTTCTGAATGGCCGCGACTTCAAGATCCAGGCTCGCGGCAGCTGCGCAATCGGCTTTCCAGGCGGCTTTAAGCTTGTCCTCCCTGGATTCCGCATCTTTAATCCGAGCCTCGGCGGCGCCGGCGGCGGCGTCCATGCGCGCCTTCTCGGCGGCGGACAAGCCCCCGGAATCGCCGGAATTGAAAAATCCGCAGGCCGAAAGGAGATCTCCGCAGCCAACCGAGACCGCTGCAATCCGGCGGCCGCAGGCCGCCGCTCCACCGGGATGCGAAAAATGCCGGCCGGCGCCTTCAATGGAAGCTCCGCTTTTTGAGCGCCCCTCCGACAGTGCGCTTGCCGCATCGCCTATTATTATGCAGGCTGGCCCGCCGGCTTCCATGCGCTTCTTCTTGAGTGCCTCCAACGCGAAGCTTTTCAGCGCGTCGCTGAAGCCGTGCATGTTTCTGGAATATGCTGTCCTGCAGTGTGCGCCTTCGAATGCTAAGCCAGCCATTTTTCCGTGGAATCCCCTCGCCGCTGCGGCAGCCGGCATGGCTGCGAGGCTTTCCGGCAATGAATCTGGCATGTCCAAGCCGATTGACTCGGCGAAGCGCGCCGCTTTATTCCGCAGGGCGGCCTTGCCGTCCGCCTGCATCTCCTCCTTGGCATGCGCCAATATTGTCCAGCATGCAGCTGTTTTAGCGCATTGACGATTGAAAAGCCAGAGGTTTCGTCATTTTGACGGCGAAATGTGAAAATGTACATTTGTAATCATAGTAATGGAACTTTTACAAATCAGTGCGTAAACCTTCTTGACAAATCACGCTTATGCGAATATATTGATGCTTGGGTTATAATATGCTTAACTACGCTTGACATACCTTGTGGGATGAAGGAAATTGGCGATATGAAGATAAACGAATATATTTCAGTGCAGGAAGCGGCTTCGAGGCGGGACCTTTCGGTGCGTCAGGTGCAGATCATATGTAAATCCGGTAAAATCCCCGGTGTAGTTCATTTTGGGAAGTCCTACGCCATCCCCGCGGACGCCGTGAAGCCGACGCGCACGGGCAAAACAAAACCGGGGCCGAGAAAAGCCCCAGAAGAGTTATAGGAGCGAAAAACTGATGGACATGCGAAAATTGGGGAGCGTACTCGCTGTCGGCGAAACTGTCGCCGTGGAGTTCAAGCGCTGCGGCGGGAAGATTGAGGCGGACGCCTACGAAACGGTCTGCTCGTTTCTAAACCGATTCGGCGGGGATATTTATCTTGGCGTGGAGGACGACGGCTCCGTCGCCGGCGTTTCTGAAAACGCTCTGCAGGGCATCATCAAAAACTTCATCTCGATGGTGAGCAACCCGGATATCATTTCACCGACCGTCTACCTCGCCCCGGAGGAACTGGACTACAAGGGTAAAAAGGTTGTGCATATCCATGTCTCGCCGAGTTCGGAGGTTCACAGTTTCAAAAAAGTAATCTATGACCGTGTGGACGATGCTGATGTAAAAGTTACGGCGACCGGCCAGATCGCCCAGATGTATATCCGCAAGCAGAACATTTTTACGGAAAAGCGGGTGTACAAATATGTGCGGGACGAGGATTTACGCTTTGATTTGCTTCCACGCATACGCCAGATGGCTCTGAACCGCGACAACAAGCATCAGTGGAAGACGATGAGCGACGCCGAGATTCTTCGAAGCGCGGGTCTGATCGGCGAGGACAAGGCGACCGGCGACAAAGGCTGCAACCTGGCGGCGGTGATGCTGCTCGGGCGGGACGATGCCGTCAAAAATGTCGTACCGCACCGACGCTCTGCTCCGCAAAGTGAACATGGATCGTTATGACGACAGGCTCATCGTCGAGACGAACCTGATCGACGGCTTCGATCTGCTCATGGGCTTTGCGAAAAAGCACATGCTGGATAAATTCTATCTTGAGGGAGATGCGCGGGTCAGCCTTAGCGGCGTCATCGCGCGCGAGATGCTGGTCAATTGTTTGATGCGCAGGGAATTCACCAGCTCGTACATCGCGCAGTTCGTCATCGAGACGGAACGGATGTACACTGTGAACGCAAACCGCGCGGAGACGGGCAATCTGATAACGCCGGACAATAGCAGGCCGAATCCGAAGAATCCTATCATTGCGTCCTTCTTCCGCAACATATGGTATGCCGACGAGCTTGGCTCCGGCGTCCGCAACCTCTACCGCTATGGCAAGTTGTATTCCGGCAAGGAACCGCAGTTGATTGACGGTGATGTGTTTCAGATTATCGTTCCGCTGGACGACAGCTATTCGTTTGACGCGCAAATCGGTAAAGCGCAAAATAAAGCGCAATTAAAGCGCAGTGATGATTGCGCTTTAACTGAACAACTGATTTTGAAACATTTGCGCGACAATCCACAGGCGACCCAAATCGAAACCGCGAAAGCAATCGGAAAATCAAGACGCGCTGTTCAGGACGCAATCGCGTCGTTGAAAGAAAATGGTCTGCTGGAACGCGAGGGCGCACGGAAAAACGGCCGCTGGGTTGTGAAACCCTGAGCCGGCAATGATTGATCGGGCATGTTTGCCTATCCCGGCACGGTTCTAAACCGCGCAACACATTGATAGGCTTTTTGGTTGATTTCTGTTTTCGAAATAATCAAGTGAAATCGGCACTGGATTTATCCCTTTGCTTTCTTGCCGACAACAAACCTGTCAAACGCGGACAGCAGGCCCGGCAGCACGAACACAACAAGCACCGTGGCGCAAAGCCCGCCCTCCGCAATCGTGAGCAGGATTTCTGAGATCGCCGCGTCCGAACCTGCGAGCAGTATCCCCAAAGCGCCCGTAACCGCAATGAGAATAGACGCCGAGGTTAAGATTGTGTGAATGGAATGGTTCAGTGCGAAAATCAGAGCCTCTTTTTTCTCCCGCCTTTTCCTGGCTTCCCTGTAGTACGAAGTGAGGAGTATCCCATAGTCCACCGTCGCGCCGAGCAGTAAACACTGCACAATGAGCAGCGGCAAATAATACATATTGCTTCCTCCGATTGTCGCAAGCCCCATCGTGATGAATACGGCACATTGGATAATGCACACGAGGATAAGCGGGATTGATATGGATTTGAACGCGATTGCCACCACCACGAATATGGCGAAAGCCGTGAGGATGGTGATGAAGTTCATCTCCGATGGGAACGTACTGCTCATCTCGTGCGCCATCGCTGAATTGCCGACAAGATAATGCTCACCGGCGAGGCTCTCCAAATCTTGCTCCAGAGCTTCAATCAGTCTTGACGTTTCAGTGGACTCCTGCGGCAAATCCGTGTTGATGATGATTCGGGAATAATTATCGCCGACAAGTTCGCTCTTGCCGTTCTCCATTTCGGCTTTCGCCGCGTCAAGCTGCACCAATAAATCAGCGGTAAAGTAAGGTTTCCATTGCTCGTATACGGCTACCGTATCGGCAAGGAAACTGACAAGCTCGTCGAGAGCGATTCTGCCTTCCGGCAAATCGCCGTGAGCAACGGCATAGTAGTTATATAGCTGTGTAACTGTCGCCGCGTCCATTTGTGTCAGCGCGGCAAACTCATCGGCTCTGTACTCTTGCCCCATAGCTTCGGCGGGGATAGACGCGTCCATTGCTCCGAGTTGCGCCATAGTGTCTGGCGTCATCAACGCGGAGAACTGCTCATTCGTTGCCACATCAGTTTGGAGGAACTGCAAAAACTCACCGAGCGCGATTTTCTTGTCTGTGGGTTCCCCCTGTTCGCTGAAATAATAATAGTACAGCTGTGCGGTCAGCGATTCATCAATGTTCAGCGCGGCGGCGGCGTCCCGGCAGGAAAGCTTTTTACCGAGTGTCGTGGCGTAGGCGTTCACGCTGTCTACACCGCCAAGAGCAGTCCACTCCTCAGCAAGCGCGCCGATTTCGCCCTCGTCCTCTTTCTGATACAAGACAACAATCGGATTGTTCAATGTGAAAGTCCGGCTAATTTTATCATAGTCCGACATCGTATAGGAGATGCCGACGTTGCCGCGCAGGAAGAAGCTCACCGCGAATATCGCAATAAATACTATCGGAATTATACGGCGGGCGGCGTAGCTGAACGAACCTATGCCGTCCATTTTAATATGCAACGATTTCTTTGCGGTTTTCTCTATCGTCTTATCAAATATCAGAATCAGCGCGGGCAGCACCGTAAAGATACAAATCAAGCTGAGCAGCACACCCTTTGCGAGAACAAGCCCCATATCCCGCCCAATAGTAAAACTCATAAAGCAAAGCGCAAGCATGCCAACAATAGTGGTGACGGAACTGCTCGAAATAGAGGTAAAAGCGTTTTGTAAAGCCTTGCTCATAGCTTCGTTTTTGTTGTCAGTCAGCGTTCTCTCCAAGCGATAGCGGTTTAATAGCATAATCGAATAGTCCATCGACAGGCAAAGCTGCAAAATGGCGGCAATGGAATTCGTAGTTTCCGACACGCTGCCGAGAATCAGATTAGTTCCCATATTTATAACAATCGCAGCCGCTATGGTTAGAAGAAAAAGGAACGGCTCTATCCACGACTGACACATGATCAGCAGAATAATCATCAGTATGACAAAAGCAATGCCGATGATTCTGGGCAGAATATCAAGCGCGGTGTTCCCAGCGGCATCGCCGCTGACGGTAATGTCATAAGCTGCGCAGCTTTCCTTTACGGCGTTCACAACTTCCTTGGCCTCGGCTGTCCCGGCGGCGAAACCGACGTTTACGGTGTATAAAGTGTAGTCATCCTTGTTATACATCGCGCTGTCCACTTCATAGGCAACGCCCGTTACGCTCGGGACAGCGGCAAGCTCGTCTGCGATTTTAATTTTTTCATCTGCGCCAAGCCCTTTAATCATCAGGTTAAAGGAGGACGCCGCAGAGAATTCATCGTTCATGATTTCGGAGCCGATTTTTGTCGCCGAATCCTTCGGCAGATATTTGGTCATATCCGAGTTGATATTAACCCGCACCATCATCCACACGCTGCATAGCGCAAGCAGCGCGAAAGCCGCTAAAATAAACTTGCTTTTACCCACAATGAAATTAGAAATATTTCGCATAATGTCCTCCAAAGGTAGAGTTTTAGTAACTGAATGGGAGTGGGTGAATTGCATGATTCTGATGTCAGCGGGATTTGGCATATCCGCGATATATCTTAAAGAAAAAATAGCATCCCAAAGAAATACTCAAATAATTATCAATGCGAAAAGCCAATCCCCTGTTATCTCCGTACTTGACGGGAAGCGCATACACCCGAAGTCCAATATGAACAGTTCGTTGCCGGATTTTTTGTCAACGCGGTGTTTTATATAGGTAGTCTCCCATTTGTTTTTCAGTTTTGGTATGGATGTGTTCGCAAGCCTGTGCCTAAAGTAATTTTTCGATGTGCGGAACGAGTTGCTCCGATTTGGTCATGGAGCCGAACCTCTCGGCAAGATTACGGGAGCGGTCAATCAGAAACTTCGCGAAATTCCACTGAATCGCTTTGCCGCCGGAGAATGCCTTGAACAGCGGGAGAGCGTTAGCGCCTTTTACGTCGATTTTCCGCGACAGCGGGAAGGTCACGCCGTAGCGTACTGTGCAGAACTCTTGGATCTGCTCGTTTTCGCCGGGTTCTTGGTGCAGGAACTGGTTGCAGGGGAATCCGATGACAACCAAACCTCGCTCGCGGTATAGGGTATTGATCAGCTTCTCGATCTCGTCCTCCACCCGCGCCAGTTCCACCTTTAGCGCGGCCGCCTTTGGGTTGACGGCGCCGGACTTGTTCTGTTTGTTCAAAGTGTGGAACTCCCGCAGTTTCTCTACCATCGCCTCGTAGACGATTTGCTCCAAATCGGCGGTGAGCAGGGTTACCCGCGCCCTCGCAGCTTTTGTCCTCGGCGCGTTTCTTGCACCGCAGATAGCCTGTGCCATTCGCGGCAGTGATACTCAACTCCCCAAATAGTTTGTGAGATGCCGTGAAATCAACATCTGCATCTCTGCTAGCAAACGCCTCAACTTGTTTTTCGTGGGTAGCATTGTTATCGCCTATCAAGATTAGTGCTGTGGATATATCGCTCTTTATTTTCAAAAGCGGGAGGTAATTTATGCTGCCTGCGTTGATTAACGCTTGAGCGCTAATGCAATGTCTCCTGCGGGCGGACGCATTCAATCAGCTAAACGCAGGGCGATAATGTTACACGCATCTAGTAAATGTCAAATATCACACGCCGTTACGTGCGCTCAACCGTTCGTTTCGGATGTTTCGCTCCGATTTAATCGACAGCGTCAACTATCGCCAGCCCTTGACGGAAAACGCTATGCTTGAAGCGGGAGAGTGCGTTAGAGTTATCCGTGAAACGGCGGAAAACATCAACTCAATATTGGACGAGGATGGAATATTGAGTATGAGACTTGATTTACAGCATAATATGCTTTACTAGATGAAAAGCATTGAGTATCAAACCGCCTGTTCCGATGTGTTGCTAGTGCTGTCGCTCTTAATTGCGTGACACGCTTTTAGCCTATAAAATGCTTAATTATAGCCAAATAGGACTGTAGCGCAATTAAGACTGTCTGCACTAGAACAAGATTACTAGGGCAAACACGCCCTTGATTGCGACTTAAATTTCTGAGCTGTTCAGTTTTTAACTATAATTAAAGAAGCTTTGACTCTGTGAGCAAAGAAAATGCCAAAGCGTTGCCACTAAAAAGAGAACGGTTCGGTCTCGATGCTCTGCTTTCAATGCCACTTTGAAAACGGAAGCAACGAAGAGATTTGACCGTTGCAGGAGAATAGTTGTGAAAATCCCAATAAGAGATAACATTATCAAATACTACCTGCAGAATGTGTACTTTATCAACGGGGAACGCAACTAAGGTCAAGTTGCTTGCAGAGCGTTGCAATATGGCCTTATTGAGTATAGGCCGACGATTGCTTATGATTGGGAACATACAGGATTTTTCACCTATATACTTACGGACTGCGAAAACGACACTCTCGAGGAAGTTCTTCAGATATTGGCAAAGCATTTTGAACTGGAATAGTGACGCCTGATAAGAGAGAGGTGAACGATGAAAGACACTCTCTCCAACTGAAACATATCGCAAAATATACCTGCCGCACGCATAGCCAACAGCGTGTGGAGCATTGGCAAAGACTATATCTTAAAATTCGAAAAGCTAAAGTGAGTTGAACGGAGTATTCAACTGAAAAAGTCTCTTATGCAATAAGGCGTTTCGATCGGCGCGCCCATCCCGGCAATATCCAGCGCTGACTATTGACTGCGAACCAATTTGGGCCTTGTTCTCGCCGTCACGGGAGAGTCGTAGGCAATGCTGGAAAGCTTCAGCGCGAATGCGCTTTCATGGGAGAATCTACTGTAGTTCGCCTTTCCTACGAAAAAGCAACAGTACTGCCTATACTACCGCCCTGCTTCTTTTAATGCCTTCCCTATGCCGATGCGTCAGCTGTCCGCTTCGGGGACATAAACAATCCCGTTTTCGCGCACAGGATGACGCCGGTTTTCTCCCCAAACAAACGTTTTAGTTAAAACAGCGCGTCGAACTGCCTTGTATACCCGGCAGCCAGCTGTAGGTTTAGAACCGTCCCAATAGCCGCAGAGGCGCGTTGCGCCATCTTTACCTATGCATCTTTTCTGTCGCAAGCAGACTCCGTCCATGAGGGCTTCCCAATGCGAAGGCGACGAATAGCAAAATAACGGAATAAGCCAAATCACAAGTTCCTCCCATCCTGTTTTTCGATTACAGATATTGCCTATCGTTTTAGTGCACTTTCCGGCTGCCTTAGGTTATTTTTCCATCATGCCTTATAAAGATTTTGACACGTATTTCTCCCTTCCTTACAAAGATTTTGGCGCTTCTTTGGGTATCAACCAAACGCTCCCAATTATGATCGCTCCGACGGCTTTGCCTTTTACTCAAATTGCTTGCGCCTGCCTCGCCTTCATTTCTCCTTCCCGCAAGGCTTCTTCCAGTGTTACCCAGTCTAATGACACGGCATCAGGCCTTCCCGCTTGATGTCTATAATATATACTGCTTTTCATATAAAACTGCCTTTTTTGGAGCTTGATTATACAGCGAGTGCAAAATGCCAGAATGGCATTTCGCACTCGCTGTATAATCAAGCTCCAAAAAAGGATCATTTGATGAAAAGCGGTATAGCACGCTACACTCATTCATGGATAGGCGCGAATCCGTTGATTGCGATGCTCCATATTGAGCGTGGGGGTGCCGTTTCTAATTTCTAATGGAGCGCTCTGCTCAACGCAGTGAAAAGCTTTCGCGCTGCTCTTATGAGATCGGCAGAGTTATAACCAAAAGGTATAGACTGTCGAACAAATTGAGGCTTCTGTCTGGTCTCGGTTTGTTTTATAATAAAGCCATATCTTTTGGCAAGGATGCGGATTTATGCGGTCAAAGTTGCTGATTATCAAGCTTATTACGAATGGTCTATCCGATTGCTGCAAGGCCGCGGCAAAAAGCGATGCGACAAGCGGCAATGAATCTGAATTATATTGATTTGCATATGAACTGCCTATGACTTTTTTGAGTCTAATTATGTAGATTTAAGACTCAAGCCATTCTCCAAAATAGAAGCATTCGTCCGCAATAGCAATAATATGAAAACATAGCGCGCATCAATCACCGGCGTCGACTCAGTCTGGCCTCAGTTGCGCCTGCCGAAAACATTCAAGAGAGGGCAACAGGCAAGGCTTTTCTACCCCCATCGGCGAAGCAATCAATTTTCCCGGCTCTTTTATCGGGAACTTGTACATAACTCCTATGATTGCTCTAGGCTATGCGTTTCATTTCCCGTAATATGCCGATTTGCAGCTGATGTAGATTTTGTTGACTGCTCACTTTCAATGTGCGATATGCAGATATCAGCCTTTCGCACTCGCTGTATAACCAAAGCTCCAAAATCGGAACTTTAGTACAAAAATACATTTTATGGACATTTGTCCCTACCTCGAACACATAATTGACTTAATATTTTCACCCATGGCGGTGAAGCGTAGCGTCATAGGGGTTCATATGCAAACCAGTATAAATAATACACCTCAGAACCGAGCGCCAGAGGCTATACTGCTTTTCATATAAAACTGCCTTTTTTTGTTGATTATTCAGCGAGTGCAAAATGCCGATATCAGTCGTACCACTCAATGGATAATCAACAAAAAAAGGAACATTTGATGAAAAGCGGTATATTGGCATGGTTCCGACGAGAGTCTCGCGCTTATTGCCTGAGTCGTTGGCTGCTATCAGGAAGAAGGGCAACCCGTTCAGATCATCAGAGAAGGCGATGCCATAGAGATTGCTCCCGGCGTGAAGCACTGGCAGGGTGCATTGTTGCTGCGACAACGAATTCATGTTCCAACGCCCCAATCGGCCTATCACCTTAGAAACCTTTACCAGCCCAATATATCTCTCAACCATTGTTGGAGGAGAAAGCGATCTGGACGCTCATAATATGGCTATGCTTCGCTTGAGTCCGGCGATAAGCGACTGGCATTTATCCATGCGGGCGATCAGGCGCTAAAAGCCGCTATACTGATTTTCATTGAAAAACATCTTTTTTGGAGCTTGATTATACGGGCATCAATGGATAATCAAGCTCCAAAAAAGGATCATAGAATGAAAAACGGGATAATTGGCCGCAATCAGATTGAGGGACAACCTGTGAAGGTTCTGCGCCCCGGCGATGCGGCGCTTCGCCCTCCCGGTGAAAAGCATTGGCAAGGTGGCAACGCGGATACCTGATTCGCCAATGCAGCCATCAACGTCAATCTGGAGGCGCAGAGCGGTTGAAGCCTGTTTCTGAAAAAGCGCGCGCCCTGTTGGCAATGGAGAACGGGAGGGAGGCAGGGAATGATTCAAATAAGGTACATATGTTTGCTAATCGCGCTTTTTGCATTGCTGGCAGGGTGCGCGTACAACGCAATGTCAGCGAATATCAGCGCTAAAGCGTCGGACGCGGTAAATTATACCGCCCTTAATTCGGGCGGCCTCTCAATCGCTTACGGCACAAAGGCGACTGAGGTTATCAACAATCCGGCCTTTGTGGGGTTCGGACGATTCCTGTTCCCGACGGAACGCGGTTTGCCCGGCGATGATATCACAGTTTCGGGCATTGAATCGCTACTGCCCTATCACAGCGACATCAACGAGGAAACAACCGTGGAAGTGCTGAATTACTTGCTTGACGAGAGGGTTGCTAAAGAAATCGTCTTTTATGACATTTACACGGAAAACGAAAAACAAGCAGACCCTACCAAAAATAATACAGGGCTATTCTTCTTCCGCGGCGAGCCGAACGCGCCTTTTGCTATAGCATGCGCTGGCGGAGGATTCTCATACGTCGGATCTATCCACGAGAGCTTTCCGCTTGCGCTGGAACTGAGCAAGAAAGGCTACAACGCATTTGCTATCCAATATCGCACGGGAGGAGCGGAGATCGCCTGCGCAGATTTGGCGGCTGCAGTATCTTTTATATTCAAAAATGCTGGCACTCTAAAGGTAAATACAGAGGATTATTCACTTTGGGGCGGCTCTGCCGGGGCAAGAATGGCGGCGTATCTTGGCTCATACGGAGCGGCGGCTTACGGAGGCGATGATGTGCCGAAACCCGCCGCCATCATAATGCAGTACACGGGACACTCGGACTATACGGAAAATGACCCGCCGACGTATGCTTGCATAGGCGAAAACGACGGCATCGCAAGCCCTCAGGCAATGCAGCGGCGCGTAAACGCCCAGAAAGAGGCGGGGATTGATGTGGAGTTTCATCTTTACCCCAACCTAGGGCATGGTTTCGGACTTGGCATTGGAACGAGCGCTGAGGGCTGGCATAATGACGCGCTGTCATTTTGGGAAGGGCATATGGAAGGTGCAACTGCAAAGCCTGGCACTGCGCGGCTTGAGCGCAATACCTTTCTGTGGAGCGATGGAAACATGCCTGCAAAAACGGCTTACACAGAGAATAATGGCAACTATTCAGACCCGCCTGGCTTTCGTCCCAGCATGGAATGGTATCCTGCTAAAAAAGGCGCCGCTGTGAAGGGTGCTATTATGATATGCGCGGGTGGAGCATTTATGGTTCGCAGCGCATATGATGAAGCGCCCGTTGCAAAATGTTTCAATGAACTTGGATATCACGCCTTCGTTGTGAAGTATCGGTTGCGCCCTTACACGCAGGAGGAAGGCGCACTCGACTTGGCGCGGGCAGTGCGATTCGTCCGCAGTCACGCTGATGAGCTTGGCATGGACAAAGAAAATGTTGCCGCCATTGGCTTTTCCGCAGGCGGGATTCTCTGCGGCGAGATGCTTTTGAATTTCGGCGAGCAAGTGGACGGTACTGCGCTCGACCTTGATTATATGCCTGACGCAATTGACAAGATATCAGCGGACATAGCTGCCGACGGCATGATTTATTCGTTCTATGGCAGACTATCGGTCGCTTCCACAGACGTTGAGAAATTCAAAGAGTCGGATTTGCCGCCAACCCGCTTTGTGTATGGATCTGAAGAGATTTTCCGCAACCAGATTGAAGCCTGCGCCAACGCCGCGCGACAAGCCGGAGTGATGGTGGATTCTCATGTTCTTGATGGCAGGCAGCACGGCTTTGGAGCGGATGATGGCGAGTGGATACGGGAATTCGATAAATGGCTTACACCAATATTTGAAAACAATTGAATGGATATTTCTTAGGGAAAGTTGATAATATACCGATGCCCCTCATAAGGGATAAAATCTTGAGGCGCACTTGGACTTGCCTGTTATGGGAGCGAGCAAAGTATGAAACAGAGATGGAGGTAGAGAAAAATTGGTTTTTATGGTCTGCGGTGCTTGTATGTTGACGCAAGCGACGATACAGCTGAAATTCTAGTAAAGATAATAAACTCAGAGTCATCTATTCGCTGCTGCATCAAGCTCCTACATATAGATAGCCCAGGCGAATGCTATACCGATGATTTACATCCAAATGTACCGATATTTTTTGAGCTTGAGTGTCCTTTGAGACTCTGTACAATCAAGCTCCAAAATCGGATTTTTCTAATCAATATAATAATCCTCTATCAGCATCACTTCACCACATCAAATAATACGAATTTTTATCTCAATTAAGGTACATCCTGAAACTCTGCAATGCGACCGAACGGTTGAGGGCTAAATTAGGTTTTCGTTAGAAAGTCTTCAAGAAGCAAAGTGAGATGGTAAATTTTTATCAATAAAGGTCGGCAATAGCCTGATCTTGAGTATTTAAGCTATTAAGCAAGAGTGTAAATTGGAATATAAGCTATGATTACTTGACAGTCAAGTGTTTTTTACATTAATTGTTTACTTGACTAAATTCTATTATAACTTAAAAAGCCCGCTAAGTCGACACAGCAACATGGATCAATGTTGAGCTCCCTTATAATTGAGGCCGGCCCTCCTTGATAATAATCCTTATATTTGGCATAGAGGGAGTATTATAAGGGATAATCGGCGGAAATTCAATAGTTTTATGATACATGCTAATTTAGATACTTAAAATCCATTAAAAGTAAATAAACTCCTGACTCTCAAGTATGAATAGAACGCAACAGATTCTCTTCTTAGGTGTTTTCCAAATGCCAGAACCCGCCGGATGCGAGCGATGCCTAGATCCTGTTATTCAGCCGTGATACGCTTAAGGCGGTAAAAATGTTTGCAAATTTTATAAATGAGAGGAAATGTTCTATGAAAAAGCAGGCTTTAATCCTGCTCCCCTGCGCTTTGATGCTTTTCGCGGCTTGCGGCACCACCGGCTCACCCAGTGCAGTTCCTGCTGATGAGGCAGTTCTTGATGGAGCGCTGGTTATTCAGGAACAAGGGAATTTTTCAACTGGCGGCACGATCGTCACAAGCGAAGGGGAATTTGATCCCATGCAGCCGTGGATAGTTCCGCAAGGCGGTCAAACCCGGCACGGCGACCATGCTGATGTGTTCTACCAGATCCCGGTTGGCGCCGGCGGATATTCAATGGTATTTCTTCACGGATATGGGCAGTCCAGGCGCAGTTGGCAAACAACAGCCGATGGGCGCGAAGGATTCTCAAGCATCTTTTTGAGGAAAGGTTATGGCGTGTATCTTGTTGACCAGCCCGGACGAGGAGAGGCGGGGCAAGTTACCGGGGCGGGCCAGATTGCCGCAACGCCTGACGACCAAACATGGTTTACGCAATTCCGCATCGGTTTGTGGCCTGATTTCTATGAGGGCGTCCAATTCCCGCAGGACGAGGAATCGCTCGATCAGTTTTTCCGAATGATGGTGCCTGATACCGGGACTACCGCCGAACCAAACGCGACAGTCATCGCTATGTCAGAACTGTTTGACAGAAGCGGCCCGGGCATCCTGTTTACGCACTCCGCTGGAGCTATGCCCGGCTGGCAGACCGCGGTTGCCAACGAAAATGTGAAGGCTGTTGTCGCCATTGAGCCGGGTGGCCTGCCGTTTCCGATTGACCCGAACGCCGACCCTGCAACGCAGTTCGGCGGCGTTTCGCAAGAAGATTTTGAGAAGCTGATCCGGATTCCAATCATCATCTACATGGGCGACAATATATCTGATGCTGACACGGGCATACCCTCGCAGGATTTTTGGCGCGGCGTTCTGGAATCCGCAAGGCAGTGGGCGGAACTGGTGAACAGCAGCGGCGGAGATGCGGCTGTAGTACACCTGCCCGATGTCGGGATAGAAGGAAATACGCACTTCATTATGTCAGACTTGAACAATCAAGATGTTGCGGAGCATCTTGTCTCTTGGTTGGACGAAAAAGGCTTGAAATAGGATGCTGGCAGGAGTGGGGCGCATCTAGAGCGCCTTATATTCGCTCTATGTGCTTGTGAGGCGCTGCACGGCAAACTGCGAGGATTCAAGCGCTCTGACCCAAAAGTCGGCTGTGCCAGCCGATAAGCACACTCCAAGCGGAAAACCTCTGGAAGAATTTCTGCGATCGCCGTAGCTGCCGAGGTTGCCGTGCAGGTAATATCGCCCGTCGTTATTGACATACGCCTTTTTAGCCATCTATGACTGCAAAATGCTCCTTCGCAGTAATAAATCGATCTCTACTTACACTTCCCCTAAAAAAAGAGGGAAGTGTAAGTAGAGATTGACAGCAAAGAATTGCGCTTGAACGTAAAAAACCCCTTAGATGGACATGGATCATCTAAGGGGCAAGGCGTTCTGACAGTTCATCTTTAGAAGCAGAAAAGCCTGTCATGGTTGACAGGTTTTTTAGATATGAAAAGCATATTCAGGTGGTTCAGCCGGGAAGCAATTTGATCTTATGGGCACCATTTTGAGATCAATAAGAAGACCCATACGCTAAGGTGCGATCTTTAAGGGCTATTTTGCGCAGTGCTCTGCGCCCTCAAAGCGGGCGCGGCATGGAGGGGCATTCCGGAAGGTTTCCCCCGCAACCTGTTATTGTATCAGATCCGGAAAAAGGCGGCAATTTGCCGCTTCCAGCCCGATATTTAGTGCTTCTTGGATAAGGTGTTATCACTCTTCCTCATCGTCCTCTTTGGTTCGTAGAAGTAGTCTAATTGCTTTACTGCTTCACCGGCAGGAAGCGGTTTACGTCGCTCAAGCCCTCCCTCGCTTCAAACAGTATTTCTTGAATCTTGCGCTCAAAATCTGCTTTTGGAGGCAAGTCTGTCCAATACTCCGCGACGGCGATTCCGGACTTGTCCAACTCCAGCAATTCAACCGTCCCGCGACTGGCTTTCCGGCAAGGGGCAGGAATTTGAGTGGCTTGCGCTGATTCGCGATGGAATGCCTGCGTGGTGCTATGAAACACCGTAAAACGGTTTTTTAATGAGGTGTGAAGTACCGATTTTCAAGCTTGATTGTCCTGTGTCAGGACAGTCAAGCTTGAAAATCGGTACTTTTCTTTTCACATAGATATATCACTAATTTCCTTCATTTTAATCACAAGAGAGTCGATTTTTTTAAGTAGATACCAGCCTCTAAGAATTTATTTGCTATTTAGTCGATATATTACATTATTATATGGAAAGAGTCAATAAGGAAAGAGCCAATTTATAAGTATTTTCCTAAAATTGATGTGCAATAAAGAATTTCTAAAATAGATATAATGCCTATATCATAGGATCTATTAATAATTTCCATTCCATATAATAATGTATTATATAGCAAGGGATAATTCTCGCAAAATTTATTATACATGAAAACCTTAAATTCAGTAGGTTCTTCAGCCTTATTTGCTTGAGGTTATGAAGTCGTTAGGCCTACCCTGTTTTCATTTCGGCAGAAACAAGCACTGATATCAGCAACTAGCTTGAAGTCATTCCACTTTAGAATCAGTTGCAATATAAGACGCAAATGTCCAAAGGCAAGTCTAGATTCTGATGTATGCCGGAATTATTTATGACAGCTTTAGCTGTTAGAATTCTGTATTCTTTTAGAGAGAGTATTTACGCGACGGCACCGGCTCCGAGACGCAGCAGGATGTAGCTGTTAAACCTAGATTCAGATAATGCTAAGCTTTATAAATGATACTCTGCATGAATTTTAAAAAATGAGTCTCCAGTTTGATCAGTTTATTTTTCTCTTGACTTTATGAAAATAATGGTTTATAATAAAATCATTAAATAAAAATCGGGAGGCAGAATAAATGTCTTTACAGCCACAACTTAACAGAATAGAGTTCCAACAGAGGTTCTCCAC
>JAISZB010000020.1 GCA_031269465.1 Clostridiales bacterium
AGTCCGTGCAGTAGCTATCCAAGCAGATATATCCGCTGGCGCGTTGGGGCAATTGACGCGACATGGAGCTTCGGAATGCCGCGGTTTCAACGCATATGCCCATTTCCCTGAGTTGCATAGCCAATGGCGCATAATCGCTGTCGCCGCTGACAATGGCTGCAATGTCGTGTTTAACATCATAGATGGCCTTCACGATATCCATCGTTATCTCGACATCGAAATTGCACTTATAGGCATGCGCGCTGATTGCCCCCAATTTTGATTTTACTGCATACCCCGCAGGCCAGAGTTCTTCTATTGCGGAATCGGACGCGTGCTCTTTTCGCGGATCGATAGGCACATAGGCGTACGCGGCCTGTAAGAACCGGCCTTCTTCATTTAACGCAAGGTAATTTTTCAGCAAGTGCCCATGGTTGGCCTTGAGGCATAAGTCCCGCGCCGCTTCGCTTAAGTTGGCGCAGTCAAGGAATGCGACGACTTTCTGCATATGCAGATAGCTCCTCATATTATGATAAGGATGTACCCGCCTGGCGGATGATGGTTGGCCTTAGCCACTACTTCAATGCCGCCGTAAGAGGTGTTTATCCCTTCGATAATAATATGCAGGCGTTTTAAAGAGTTTATAAAAAATATGAGAGAAAAGAGACGAAAAAATCAAAAGAAATAATCTTGTCATCAGCTTAATAAGGCAGTATAATGAGTGACAGTTCACGCATAGAAAGCGTCAAGTTATATTTGTGCTTCCGATGTCGATTTCTGGCTGAAATCTGTAAACCCCATATCCAGACGAAAAAGCCGAGGGGTTTACATACTAGGAATTGACATTCGACAACTTATGTTATAATTCATGCCTGAATCGTACTTGGTTTATAAGCATTTTCCGTTTATTGATTTTGATTTTTTAAGCAGATTTTGCAAACCTCCCGTACTTCTAAAATAGGGGGGTGTTTGCAAAACGTATTCAAAGCCAGTAAAATCAAGGCCTCCCAGAGGGGTCTGCCGCAGGAAGTGCTTGCCCTACGGGGCTTTGAAACCTTGATGATTATGGGAAATAAAATGCGACTGATTCGGTCACAGGAAGCGCTTGCCCTACGGGGCTTTGAAACGGTGGAACCACCCCACCATACCACGTCATCGGCTATGTCAAAGGAAGTGCTTGCCCTACGGGGCTTTGAGAAATTAAGAAAACTGCATGGATGATTTCTTTTTGATGTCATCTTTCTATATTTAAAATGCTCAAAATTATTACGTTTGCGATCGCATTGTGATATAATAGCTGTGATGTGATTTTTATGGCTAAAACAGCGAGTTTGAATATCCTCATTGACCCGGAAACCAAAGAAGGCGCAGTACAGCTTTTTTCTACTTTCGGCATAACGCTAACGGATGCTGTAATTATTTTCCTGCACCAGTCTTTAATGGAGGGCGGATTACCCTTTGAAATGAAGCTGCCACGCTTTAACTCTGAAACTGAAGCAGATATGCGGGAAGCGCTGAACATTGCATCCGGTCTAATCAACGCTAAGTCGTTCCATAGTGTCGCGGAGTTTATGGAGGGCTTAAATAACGATGCTGACGATTAAAAGAACGTCTCGTTTTAAAAAGCAGTATCGTTTGGCATTAAAACGCGGCTGTGACCCAGCGATTTTTGAATTTGTACTTTGCCAACTCGCAAATGAGCGCCCATTGCCGGAAAAGTACCTTGACCACGCACTTATGGGCGAATGGGCAGGTTTTCGAGAATGTCATTTAGTACCGAATTGGCTGCTGATTTATTTTATTTTATTGAGCGCGGAATACTAACCATAACGATGTCGCGTACCGGAACACATTCCGATTTGTTTGGGAAATAATCGAACATAAACCATAAGAAGCGTTTGCTCCAGTATGAAACACATCCATAGCACAATAAAAAAAAACCTGCTGAGCCAATCCCAGCAAGGTTCTTTTCGTACACATCCAATTCAGTCAAATCTATAACCGTTCTTCTTCAAGCATTTTTTCGCGTCCTTTATATGCTCCTTCCACTTTAAATAGCCCGCGTCGCTTTCCTTCATCTCATGGATAAGCGCAATTAATATATCCGCCGAATCCTGGGGCAGAGGCAGATTGCTATATCTTTTCAAAATGCTCTTTATATTTTTTTCTGAGGGAAGTGACGGCTTCACCTCTTCTTCTCGCGGTTTTGCTCTATTGCCGGTTTGATTCATCTTGCTGAAAATGTCAGCGGCAAAGGCTGAATTCCCGCTCATGCCCTTGCCCTCTGTACTATAGTTTTGTTTACGCGCAAGTTTGGGCGGCGGCGGCGTTACGTTAGGATCGGATCGTTGGGCAAAGTCTTCCTGCCGCCGCCGATTATCGGTATAGTATTTCGAATAGTGGGTGTATTAACGCTTCCCCTGTTCTTTCCAAACCATTCGAATATCTTGCCGCCCGCGTTTAGGCGGGGATAGTGTACCGCATCCCGTTCGTTGTCAGTAAGCGGCGTTGTATACTCCAAAATTTGCGCGGCGGTATCTATTAAGTTTCCGTCGTCATCCTTAATTGCTTTAGGAAGCTGCCCGGAGGGTATATACGGCGTGTCATTCACCGCGACATTGCCGGCCTGAATGACATATTTTCGTAAAGTCACCGTATTAGCGTCAATCTTTACAATGCCCATTCCTATCGGCTTGCCTTTGCCTATCCTATGCCGGCCTTGGCCATATAAATTTAGACAAAAAATTAGCCGTTCCAATTCGTCCGGGCTTATATCCTCAAAATATAATTTGAATTTAAACGTACCATTTATCAGCGGCCTCACAGTGCAATTCATATTGTTTTGCTCAGCGTTATCATAATTGAAGCTGCCTTGCCAATATACTTTACGGCCGTTTATCATGGGCATGTCGTAAAACAGTTCCGGCGGGAAGTTTGCGTCGGCATAGTTTGCAACCCAGTAATCGAAATTCCACATTAACGCGCCGTCCGGTCTTTGCAGATAAAACTCCGTGTCGGAAACCCGCGGCGTCACGGTAAGCATCCAGAAACACGAAACCACTGGCTTCGTATGTGTCACATACACGCACTTTGCCGGAACTGCTTTCCGTTTTTCCAATCATTCCGAACAAGCGGCAGGCGGGGCATAATTCTTTTGGATCGGCGCATTTATTGTGCTTGTGCTGATTCTGCAAGATAGATGGATACCCAGCGTCGTCTCCGGATATTTTATTGGCGAAATACTCTTTTGTCATGCACGACGGCGACATGTAAACAGGTGCGCCGAGTTCGCCGTATTCGCTGTTTATATATACAAGCAGCGTTTTGCCATCCTCAAACATTTTTTTGTACTGTTCATAATACTTCAGCTTATCGCCTGTTCTTCCTACGATATTGACTTTTTCATCACAGTAAGAGTCGATAACCCGCTTAAAACGCGCAATGTCGCCGTCAGAGATTCTACCCGCGTCGGATAAATCTTTTACGTCGTCCTAATAAGCGCGAAAGTATTTTTTAGTCGTCATGCTGGGAACCAAATGCAAAAAGTAAGGTGCCAGCTCAAACTCCGGGGCGCTGGTTTGGGAAATATCAACAGCTCTCCACTCCACATGAAAATTTTTTGGGTAGTCTGGCAAAGCGTTTTTTGTGCTTAAAAAAGGGCGGATCACCCCATTGGCAGAGCTAAGCAGTATATTTACCGAAATAAATCTCAGTTCAGCAAAGCCACTATGCTGAGAGCGAAGGGCTGGAAGCTTGCCTTTTTTGATGAACCTATATTCAAGTGCAATGAGAGGGAAAACAGCCAAAGCTCCGTTTTAGGGCTGGATTATGCATTGAAGCGTTTTCCAGCCCCAAGAGCGGAGCTTTCACTCAATTACAGCGCTGCAAACGCTTTCAGCACTGCGCTTGCCACTTCTTCATCCTCCGCGACGCTGCCGCCGCTGACGCCTATTCCGCCGACCACTCGACCGTCCGCTTTCAGAGGGAACCCGCCGCCAAATATGACGAGCCTGCTGTTTGTAACATTTATTCCAAATGCGCTTTCGCCAACCTGCGCGATTCGCCCGAACTCAGATGTGGGTTGACGCAGCACGGCTGCGGTATACGCCTTGTTCTGCGATATCTCGATGCTTGGCAGTATAGCGTCTCCAAAGCGTTGCAATAACCGCAAATTCCCGTTCTCATCAGAAATCGACAGCGTAACGCCAACACCTATTTCACGAGATTTAGCTTTCGCCGTCTGAGACAAAGCCTCGCATACTTCCTCTGTCAATGCAAAACCACCCATAAGTTTGTCCTCTTTTCCAAAGATAGCAAGACTTTCAATTCACAGTCAAATGAGCCTAAGATAGTACATATGCAAATCTTCAGTATAGCCAATGCATATGCCAGTTCAAATAATTCAGCGCGCAAGAGGATAATCACGCTCGAAAATCGACGCATCTGACCTTCACATCTACGCAAATAGAGCGGCATGCCTTTCATGTGTTCTTTAAAAATCGCGAATTCGTGCTTGAATTGCTTTTCATCAATAAAAGCCGCATCTTAATCTTCTCCCGGCAAATGCCTTGCAGAGAGCAACCTTGCGCAATCAACTCTAGATGCAGTGGCAATCCCCTTCTCCTGCGGCGGCGCATATCTATACTGATTTTCATAGTAAATTACCTTTCTTGTATCTTGATTATACAGCGAGTGCGAAGTGACGATATCAATCGCACCACTCAATGGATAATCAAGCTCCAAAAAAGTAACATTTAATGAAATCAGTATAAAACGCTTCCAGGAAAGAGCAAGCTGATCGACTGGAAAATCCAGTATGCTGAACCATTAATGAATATATGCCAATTTGCAATCATATGCACTTAGGAGATCTCATATACAATTCAGAATAGCATCAGCATTCAAAGCAGCTCAAGAACCCAACATCGGCGCGTTGATGTCGAAATCTGAAGCTTAATAATGGCTAATTCTATTATAACTCTCATTATCATTTAAGAAAAGGTGAATTAGAAAAATGATTTGCAATGTAAAGGGTATTTCAAATGGAGATACATCTAGATTGAGCGCTATCGGCCTGTTTGCAGACATTTCCGCTTGCGTCAGGCGGCTTAGAGCCGCAGAAAGGATGTGCCTATGGAACTGACTTACACGCTTGCGGCAACTGCTCATAGATATTCAGGCGAAAACGCTGATTTATATCCGGGAATCCTGCATTGATTCCTATGAGGAGCTCGAACGCAAATGTTCTGCCGCCTGCGGCGCGGCTATGGCGATCCGGAGCAAAATCCGTGGCCTCGAGAATCGCCATCGTGAGATAAACGAATTGCAAAAACAAATCGGGACTTGCGGTAAATGCGAAAGACTTGCGAGCGTTACAAAGCGTCAAAATTTGACCGAGATACCTTCGAGGCGAGCAACGCCTACATCACGCTCCACAAGGCCGCCAAGAAGTATTTCAACGAACACAGCTCCGCGAAAAACAGCAGGCTGTCGAGCATAAGCCAACTCAAGGAACAGTGGGCCTTACTCGAAAAACAGCGCCATCCGCTGTACTCCGAATATAAGGAGGCGAACCAAAAATTCAAAGACCTCTGCACGGAGAAATCCAACGTAAGCCGTCTGCTCGGCGCAGAGCAAAACCGCGAGCGCCCGCGCTGCGCCGGAATAGAAATCTGACGCAAATCTTCTTTCTCCGCAGGTACGCGCAGCAGGCGCAAATCGGTGGCCGTGGCCGTCCCGGCAGACGCGCGGCTTCTAAGTAAGATATTTCTATATTTTCTAATGGTCTAAACGCTTCAGCATTTTTTTCGAGTTAACCAAACACCTTCGTCTGTATTATTTTTGTTAGCATCCTTTATTTTATAATTTCTCAAAAGCTTCTCAGAACTTTCCCTGCCAATTGAAACTACAAGGGCATTCAACAATCTATTTTCTTCTTTTGTAGCTTTCTCTGTGGATACCGAGCAAACCGCTGCCGCTTCCATGATTATCCCTGAAACGGGAAGTGATAACCCACCTGTAAGAGGCGTTAACGCTATTCCCGCAGGGATGGCGGCGATTGCCAATAAAGCAAGTGATATTGAAGCAAACGTCGGAGTTCTGGCAGGGACATTCATACATTTACGTATTATTTCGCCCAATTCACCTTTTACAAAAAAGTCTTTCATACCGCCGTCCACAGCGTTAGCAACTTGATTAATATTGTCAGCACAAGGAAGACCCTTTTCATCTATGGAGGGATAACCATTTAGCTCACTCATTATATTCGTTCTCAACGCATCTAATTGACGCTTGGCGCTTTTTGGAGACTTACTGGACTTCAACTCGTCTAGGTCGACACAGCACAAAGCTCTTGAAAGCTTCTCCGCGTTTAAATTTCCACTTGAAAACAGATTGTTTGGCGCAGGAAGGTCTTGCGATGCAGACTTGAGAAGCTTCCCTAAGTCGCTTTTTTCAGAAACATCATATGCACATCCAGGGTTTTCATTTGCAAAGGATTTTAAAGCATCTAATTCGCCTTGCAAATTATTATCAGAGGCTTCTGCAACGCTCATCAACTGGGAAACAACCGGACTCGTTTCATTCAGCGTCGGCGTCACCTTTTTAATATACTCATAATGTGTGTCAGGACGGAATGAATGCCTCTTTTGGTAGGTTGTGGGCGTCTGATCATTCTTTTTTGTATTTGAAAACTGTTTCTGCGCAGATTTTTGCTGAGCCTCTGTCAGCGGTACAAAATCGGCAAAGCCACCTTGCTGATGGAGTATTTCATCTGATATATGATCCGCCAATCCTTGTATTTCATTTTGCACAAAACTCTGCATATTCGCTTCAGGGCTTCCTCCCTGTAGCTGTCTGCCAATGGAGTCTTTGAGTCTAAAAGCTTTTAATGATTTCGCAAGCTCTATCAATAGTACAACAGGTATTTGTATTCCTGTTGCTCCCATCACCAAAATAGTAATCAATTCACCTATTTCGATAAAATCCCGCAATGAGGAAGAAACCTTTTTAATGGCAGCCGCAAAAAAATCAAATAGCTTTGGAAAGTCTGATCTGGTAGGTACAGCTCCCGTTTTAATTTTATCAGGAGGGTAATTATTGGAGAATTGCTCGATTTCATCATACAATTGCTGTAAATCACGGTCGCTCTTGTAATTGTCACATACTTGCCTGACGGCTTCGTCGGCTGCGATATGTTTCTTTGCAGGGGTATCCGTGAGCAATTGAGACACGGGAGCTTTATCTGCATATTCCCTAAATTTCTCCGGGAGTTTAGGAATCATTTCTCGCACTCTATTAAGCGCATTATTATCCGCTTGCTGCGTTCGCAGAATTTGTTCTTTTGCAAGCGCCAAATCTTTCGAGTTTCCTTCTTGCACCAAGTTTTTGGCAATCGGATTTGAAGCGTTTGGGCTAAAAACGTCGTTAATAATTTCAGAGCCAAGTTTTTCAATTTTATCGTTCATAAAACTTTTAACCTTATCTTGGGTGCTTTTCTCTGATTTGTCATCGCCAGAATTTGCGTCGCTCCCGCTCAGTCCGATTTGAGCGTTAGCAAAATCCTTTAATGCGCTACTAAGCTTAATGTTTTCTAAAATAGACTTTAGAGGTAAAACCCATGCGCCGGGAATGGCGCCTGACGCAAGAGCTCCAACTGCAGTACCTATTCCTGCCAGTATAAGCTTTTTTGTTTCAGGCTTGCAATTGCGCGCATAAGCCAGTGACTTTTTAAAACCACCTGATAGTAAAGAACCCAACTTTTTGAATTTGTCTTTTGTTGAAATATCGCCATTGTTGTTAGGAGTTTGCAGAAAAGTTTCAATTTCATTATTTAGCTTTTCAATATCTTTAGGCGAGCTGAATTCTTCAAGAACCTTTTCCGTTGCAGCATTGGCGTTGTCAATTAAGGCGGCGTCAGAACCGGCTTGAGAAGCTTTGGTCATTCCTCCGGCAGTTTCAGTACTAAGTGCGCCGTCGCTGCTTCCTGATGCTTCCAAGCTATTTGATGTGTCATATGACACCCCCAACTCGTTTAAAGCGCTTTCTGAGGAAGCTTTTGCCAAATTGGAGAACTCGTTGATACTGCTTTCTGTCAAAGCATTGACCTTTCTATTCATCTCGTCGAATTTTTCTAATATGACAGGCGTAACATTACGCAAATACTCAAATGACTCCTTGAAGCTTGTGAATTGTGATTTGAACAAAGTATCCAGCGATATAAATAAAAGGTTATTTTCTTTTAATTCTGTGATTTTTAAGACAGCCTGGCTCTCAATCTCTTCCGTACCTATTATTAGAGTATCAATAATATCTTCAAGCTGTTTGATTTTTTCTTGCTCCATAGTTGGACGTTCGGTGGGCACACTTATATCTTCCGGATTTATCAAAATGCCAATCATAGAATCCCGCAACAATTGCTCATAAGACTCAGCAACCTCAACCGCGCCGCTGCCCGCGTGCATAGCCTTGGCAATGTAAGAAAAAGATAAGCTTTGTTCCATCCACTCATTAAACTGCAGCTTCAGTCCGTCCTCTACAGAATTACATGCATAGTTAAGGCAGAGGTTGCAAACATCCAGCATAGCCTTATACCGAATTGCTTCGACAAGATCGTACATGCTGTTTCTCAGATTATTTATTATTGATTGCAGTTGGCTGATAACATCATCGCTTAGTTTTATTGCTTCATTAATATCTTCTTCTCTTAAGCTGAAACGCATTTGAATCCCTCTTCTCGAATTATGTGCTTTTGACTATTTGCAAGGCTTGGCATAATGACTTTTATGAGCCCTAAAAGCCAAATCTCAACTATGAGTCAAAATCCAACTCGGGAACATCATTTTCCGCAAATTTCACCCTGAATTTTTTGAATGCGCGTTCCACTTCCATATTGCAAATCTTAAAATCAAAAGCAAGGGAGCTTTCCTCTTTTTTTGTGTAATTAAGTCTATATCTTGCATAGATACGTTCATCCTGTGCGTTTATAAATAAGTAATTGCAATTTTTGAAGCATTCTGATATATCATCATCGGTGCAAGAAATGATTATAAAAAGAATGTTGTATTCCATGCTGTCGCGCATTGCGCTAAGTAAAGAGCTTTTAACGCTTTTGATACCCTCAATGCCTTCCGCCCCAATAATCCAAAAAATTTTTCTGGGAAACTCAGCATTTTCAAATTTCACATAGCTTTCAAGGCGGCTTGAAATAATCTTGCGGAAATTTGGGTCAAGATCAGTCAATGTTTTCATTTTTTGCAGGGCCTCGTTCATGGTTTTACAACTGTCAAAGAGTCTTTTTATCTCGCTATCTGAAAGCTGTGTGTCAATGTTTTTTTTATTCTCCGACGGCAAGGAAGGAACAATGCTTTGTTTAATCTTAATAATAGCTTCAGATGGTTTTTTGACGGTTTTTACAAGCTTCCTCCACTCAAAATCCCTTATCATGGCAGGGAGGATGGAATCACCCAGTGTGTCGAATCTGCCTGCTTCCAAATTATCTCCAAATTCATTTTTCAAATCAGGATAAATCATATTTACTATTTCATTGCGCGAAATAACGGAATGCTTATATTCTTGAGTAGAGTTCATAAAATTGGTGGCAAGTAGCTTTAAAATATATGCCGCGTCTAATGGTCTTGTACAGATAGCGCCGATATTGCTTTTTTTCCCCTTTTCAATGAAAAAACTTTCATAGTCGTTAATTTTATTTTTGTATACAACTGAGAATCCCAAAATAATACAGTCCATCAAACTCTTTTTAGCATTGAGAATATTCTTAGTTTGTTTCGCTATTAATTCATTGTTCCTAAGTTCTTTAAGAGTTTCTATATTCGTAGTTGAGTCTTCGTCGTAATACTTATGAACCTTTCCATAACCCATTTTTTTTGCCTGTGCCGCAAGCATTTTTAAATAATCCGCAAAATCATTGACGGGTTCGCCGTCTTCGCCAATAAGCGGCTCCCCATCTTTAGTTTTTTTGTCGTCATTATCAATAAAAGGTACCTTGTACTTGACATTATCATCTTTTGCACCTGATTTCGTATTTACGAAGCAAAAACCTTTTTCAAACAATTCAGAGGCAGCCAAGTTTCCTAATACCATAGAAGAAACTTCAGCATCGCACGGCAACGCAAAACGCGCCTTAAAATTGGCAAAGACTTTCCCGCTGAGAGTACCGGACATTTCCTGGCTTGCAAATAAAAGATGAAACCCTGTTGCGCGCCCAAGCTTAGTAATCATTGTCAGCAGTTCCTCAATACGCATTCTTTCTCTATTTGTAGCCTCTAAAAATAATTGTTGAAATTCGTCGACCAACAGAAGCACTCTCGGCAAAACAACGTCATATTTCTCCCGAAATCCTGAAATGTTAGTCAGCCCAAGTTTTTGGAACAATAATTGCCTTGTTTCCATACATTTTACTATATACTCCAGCAGCGACACAACATATCTTATCTCGCTCGTTGCCGCGCATGCGCACAAATGAGGAGCGACTCTACTTTCAGGAGTTGCATAGCGGCTTAATTCCACCTTTTTAAAGTCCGCCAAATAAAGATTCAGCTCCCACGGCGGATATTCTGTAAGCATATTTAAA
The DNA here is from genome assembly GCA_031269465.1 of Clostridiales bacterium. Lineage (GTDB taxonomy): Bacteria > Bacillota > Clostridia > Lachnospirales > WQUN01 > JAISWZ01. Next base: position 10,571 of record JAISZB010000020.1, read on the forward strand.
ATCAAAACATTGAGAAAAACAGATTTGCCTGCGCCGGTGCGCCCTACAACCAAACCATGCACGGAATTATCCCCTAAAGTCACTCCGTCAACACGGGCGCCATCGCCTTCGACCAAACCCGGTCTAAGGTTTATCCCTTTATCGGTACGGTTAAACCAAATTCCGCCATCAGGCCTAGTTTTTATAGGTAAACGTTTGAAACATTCTTTGATTTTCCTAAATGTTTTGTCATTTTCTATGGAATCAATTCCATCTGCCAATTGTCCTATAAAATCTATCGGTTCTTGACATATGACAATTTCATCTTTTTCTGTATATTGAACAGGCTTTATTTCGCTTTTATATAAAGATGAATCCTTGTTGCTTAACGCCTTCATCAAACGCTCCACATATTTCTTATAGTGGAGCATTTTTTCTTCTTTATCTATTTGTATTAGTTCGTCGACAGAAAAAAGATCCATTCAACGCACCTCTATTCCGAAAACAAATTTTCTATTTCTGCCATTAGTTCGTCACTAATGGTTACTGCATTTGTCTGAGCCTTCGCTGCGATATTCTGAGCGGAGTATTGAGTTAGAGACACCATTTTACCCTCATCCTCGTTATACTGTTCAATAAGCGCTCTAACTGAATTTTCCGCAATCTTGCAAAAGGATTCGCTTAAAAATGACGATATAGCTGAAACAGGCGCTAATAATCCGCTTAGAGCAGAGTTTTCCTCCGCGCTTTTTTCAAAATTTGTTTTAGCGCTATCAGCTGTATCCTGTATGGCATCGGTTATGCTCTTAAGCTCTTCACCTAAATCCTCAAAATCTTGTTCAACTATTTCTGGTCGTTCTGTACCCTCTGTTGTTATCTCGTCAATTGGCTTCAAGTTTTCATTAATGCTTTCCAGTAAGCTTTGACCAAATGACGTAGCTACTTCTTCAGCATCCGCCCCGACGTGCCGGATTTTTGCAATATTTAGATACGATGCTTCTCCGTCATGCCATTCCTCGCATATTCTCTTGATTTCAGGTATTGCGTTGTCATTATAATGATTAACAATATTTTGGCCATGCACCGCTATGGGGTTGTAATGTGTCTTATCCTTTTTATCGCGTATTCCTTGTATGAATTTTATCACATGCTCGTTCATCTCCGCTACAAACTCAGCAAATTGTCCATTCGCATTTCCTAAATCCTCTTCTGAAAAGCTGAACCTAAACTCTCCCATTATTAACGCTCCTTTACTTATATAATATTTATTCTGAGTGAGCCAAACTCGCCGCCCTTTGGGCGCAAGGTTACAGAGCTCTTGATCCTTGCCTTAATACCTCTTCATTCTGAGGTCGAGATTTTAGGGCCTTTCAACTTAACCAGGCAATCCATTGCCTATATAAAGCCATAGTGTAGAAATATACAACTAATATCTAATTTTTTTGCGCAAAATATCCAATAATAGATACGACATAATTACAACAAATGGCTTACTTGAATAATTGAGCCGCAGTTTCAAGAGCTTGGATCAGCATTCAGAGAAACGGTCTGCGCAGATAAGATTCAAACTCCCCGCCTGCGGGCGCGCTATCAATGAAGAAATCGCAGGGCTGGATTCAAGGCACCGAATTTCCAGCGTCATAGAGCTGTTTATTATGGAAAGCCTTTGCGCGGCCGCTAAGGGAGAAATTGCCAGGCAGACCGGAATAAGCGTTTCTTCTGCGGCGTATATTGCGAGACTGTACTCCGAATGCATGAAAAGCAATATTGTTTCAAAAATCCGCAAGCCTCTCTATGGAAGGGCTATACGATAAATGGATTTTATTGGGTTCTAAACGCTATAAGCCATCAGGATGGCGCGAGAAATATAATGATGGAAATAGCAGAAAAAATGAAGATGTTGCACTTTATTAGCTAAAATTGCAAAATTTGGATTCAAGTCAGCATAGATATGAGGAAGCCTTTTAATAAAGTTGCGGATTCGAATCCAGACGCATGCATGGATCCTTTTCACGCTACTGAAAACGCGTCTAAGCCTTGAATATATTAGAAAAACTGCTTATTTAGCTGAAAGAAGAAGGCGCGAAGGATATAGTTGCAGCTTAAGCAATATTCACTAACTTGCGCATAATATGATAATGCATATTTTGGCAATGCCATAGGGATGCTATGCTCTTTTGGAAAATTCCTCGGTTAAAGTTGAAAGATCCAGATTTTATTCATCAAACGTAAGGTTTTTTAGGCGATCAACTGCAGGCTTCAAGTCATATGGAATTATGTACCCATCTGACAAAAAATCCTTATTTAGGTCAATTAAATAGCAGTTTTTGTTTTTTTCAATTTCCGCATACAATTCTAACAGATATTTATTTGCGACTGATTTCATTTTTTCAACATCATCAACTTCTTGCTTCTTCAGAAAAATGATGGGAAGTATTCCGTAATCATTATTATTACGAAATAAAGGCGGTAATGCTTTATCCTTTAATAATTCATTAGCTTCAAACAGCAGGAGTATATTGTATTTAGCAGGGGAATCTTCTCTTTTGTATCGTTCGATATTGTCTTGTTCTATTTGTTTTCTGTTTCTGCCTTCCTCGGTTAAGGTTTTGAGCAACTCACTCGCCTTGCCCTGCTCTGTCAACACATCCAGTATCCTAACCTTTTCATGCTTAAGCGGACTATCAGACAAAAAAGCTCCATTATAGAATAAATCTACAAAATGCATCTTGCAGAGTCCCATGGTGTTAATCAGAACAGCCCACTGAGTCAAAGCTTTTAGAAACTCCCTCATAGAGGTTTTAAATTTTTCCTTATTGTCAAAAGTATCGCTGGCATCGTATAGAAATAATATCGACTCCATATGATGTTGAACTGCAACCATTTTCGCCGGCTCATTGTTGATACTATTAGAAAAGCCCAACGTATAATAATCGTCAAACTTATAGTTCATAGGCTTAAACGAAGGATCTATCTTTGCATTTTCAGCGTTTTTACAAATCTCCACTTGTTCTTTTATTTGATTTTCTAACTCCAGTATCTTTATATTGCCAGCTTTAATATTCTGATCTAATTTGTCAATATTTGCCTGCAAAACCATTGCCTCTGCGTTAACTTCATTTTCAAAATCACTTTTAAGTTTTTGAAGTTCTTTAGACAGCTTTTCTTTTTGTTCATTTCGGAATGCGTTAAATGTATCAGTTGCTAAGGTCTGGCTTGTGTTTTTATACGCATTCTCCAAATCTGCCAGCGTCTTTTCTGCAACTTCAACATCCTCTGTAGATTTTTTAACTTCGGTTTCAAGCTTTGCGACTTGAGCCAACGCAGTCTCTTTTCTTTTTCCAGCTTCCGCACGCACTCTTTCAATAAAATGCTCCAAGCTTTCTCCGGATTCTTCCATTTGTTTTTTTACTAAATAAGTGGATATTTCTTTAATTACAGAATCAGTACTTGATACAAAATAATATGAAACAGTTAAATCAATAATATAGTTTTTCAAACGCAATTTAGAAATGAGATTAATGCAAGCAATCACGACTAACGATAAAGCAACAAGCCCGATAACTCCGACAACAATATAAGCTATATATCCAATAATCTTTGAGAGGATGTATAGCAATAATATAATCAGAATCGCTGCATAGCCGATTCTAAGCAAAGTTTTTTTCGGGTTCCTCATTCTATCGAAAAACTTAGGAAAGATTATTCTCTTTAAAGCTGGCCCAACAGTATTTATAAGAACTCTCCGTGTTACATCGGCGGCTTCAGCTAAGTGTTCCTGTTGGATTCCTTTAATTTTCCTTTTTCTTTCTAATTTCTTTCCTAAAAGCGCTTGGCCTACTTCATAAAAGTCTTTTCCTTCTAAAGTTTGAGCTGTATCCTCAATTTTTTGTTTTCCTTTACCGCCATATAACCCATCAAACGAGTTAAAGCATTCAAAGATATGGTTGGAGTCCGAAATAATTTTTGAAAACTTAGCTCTTGCGTTTTTACACTCCTCTAAAAATTGGATCGTGTTCTCAATGTTAAATTCGGTGGCAACATCCGCTGACTTATTAGCAGAGTCTAACTCTTGTAATGATTCGGCGAGCATACTCGCAAATTCATCGCAAGTTTTCTTCTTAATGTCAAGTTCACTTTGAGCAATCCTTTTTTTATCGTTATAGTCCTTTTCGTTGCTTCTAACAAGCGATTTTCGATATTCTTCAGTGTCGGAATCGATTCTTTGGTTTATAAAAGTGTCTTCATCAAACTTTTTACTTCTTACTTCAGCAAACTTTTTTTCTTCCTCCAGCTTTGATTTTTGGTCATTTTTGCAACTAGCTTCGGTATTGCTTTTATCCCAGCGCAATTCTTCAAAGCGGTCGTAAACTCTCTTGTACATAACCCGCGCATTTTCTTTTTTTTCTTCTCCCACGAAACATCCCCCATATTAAGGTGTTATCCACTAATAAAATAGGCCTGAACTCATTTTTTCTCACTGTATGATATTTAGTCATTATATAAAATTCTTCGTCTTTTGTCAAGTGCTTTTAGTTGTTCTTGACAGTCATTAGCATTTAATAGAACAATGTGTCTAATATAGTCAATATCATAAAACTACTGAATTTCTACCTATTATCCCTTATAATATCCCCGCTATGCATACTATGAGGATTATTATTAAGGAGGGTTGGCTAGGCAAGCGACGGCACCGGCTCCCGGACGCCAGTTGCGGGGAACACCTGTTTGAGATCCCATCGGGGGCGCGCTATTCGAAGTCCACATTTGAAGACTGGCTTGAAAGGATCCTATCCAAGGCAGGCGCGCAGTGCGTCCGAAAGAAGTCGATCGAGCGTGGAATCCGCCACCATTGCGCAAGATGCCTTTTCGTGTTCCGATCATTGATGCAATCCGGCGCGGCAGGCAGGGATTTACATGACACGGCGGACATCCTGGCCGAGTGCCTCGGCCATGGCTCGCTTGATGAGCTGGAAGAGTACATTTCCAGCGACTGCATGCTGTACGAGGAATCAAACAAGAGCGACAGCGCCATCAATTGGGTGCTCCCGGAGGTGGATTTCTGATGGGCAAGGCAAATGGCGGGAAAAAAGCGCCGGGCTGGATCCACGGCTGCCTCTGCGCGTGCCTTCCCCAGCCCTAGCTTTCAAGCTCCTGCTTGAGTTCATGGAGGATGAGAAAAAAGCGGATCCCTGCGGCTTGACATTTGAGCATCTGGGCGGAGACGCCCTCGGCGAGTTTTTCATATGGCTCGCGTCCAGCAGAAGTGCTCCGTGTCGACCCGGAACCAAAGGAAGACGGCGATTTCCTCGTTCGCCAAGCATTGCGCGAAGAAGTGCCGCCTTGAAACCGCCCCGTTCATCATCTCCATGGGGGCGTCCCATCCACCCCCGCCCCCAAGGGCAAGCCCCCCAAGCGCTTCACCGCCGATGATCTGGTCGTTCTGTTCAGCTTGCCGGGCAGGGCTGCAAAAATCGGAAGAAAGGATCTGACGCTCTTGAACGCCCTCTGCTCAACTGGAGCGCGGGCGGAGGAGATTTGTGATCTGGCGGTCGGGGACATCTCCTTCGCAAGCAAGGGCGGCGGGCGAACCCATGTCAGGCTCATGGGGAAAGGGGGAAAGCAGCGTACTGCGGCGATTCCTGAAAAATGCTCAGCCATGCTAAAGAGGCATCTTGAGACAAGGGACATAGATCCAGAGGATCCTGCAAGCATGGGCATTCACGTGTTCCCGACGCAGACCCGGAACCGCATGTCGATCGCCTGCGTCGAAGAGATAGCGGGAAAGTCCGTCCTCAGGGCAAAGGAAAGCCACCCCGGGCTTTTCAGGCGCGATTCAAACACGCCGCGCTTCATATGCTTCTACAATGGAACGGCTTCGGCCCCCGACTACGTGGAGCACAGGCTCAACGGCTGCTTCAAGTCCAGAGTCGGCGGCATGTCCGCCGAGCTGGTCGTGAGGGCGTACAGCATCTGCGAGGAGCGCAACGATGGATTTCTGTCCCGCTCCCGCAACTTGAGAGCGTACAGCGTCTTTGTCGCTAAAACCCGCGAATTCATCCCCCAAAACCCCACCCCGAAGGAGAAGGTCGCGGGAGTGTCGAAGGCGATCGGCTGCTACATCCAAGACAGTCGCTGCCCAGAGTACTTCAGCAGGAGAAAGGCGGAGGTAATAGACATGATGGTTGATGAGATAACGACAGAGCAGTACATTGAGCTGCAAATCCGCAGCCTCAAGAGGGAAGCCCGAAAGCAGGCGGAGGAAGTGCACAAGAAGGACAAGGAAGCCGTAGCGGGCAAAATAGCTGGCAAAGGCTATGCCCCCAAAGAGATAGATGACTTGCTGGACATCCCCCTGGTGCAGGCTCTCAAGCTTTCCGCAAAGGAGTCTTAGCTGCGGGGACGAAAGCTGGATGAATCCAGATCAATGGAAAAGCGGCGGCATTGCGTGCTTTGCGCTTCATTAAAGTTGCGGTTTTACATCCGTTCGCCGCAGCTCTTAATTATGTTCGCCCTTGCAAAGCGCCACAAGCAAAAATGCTTTGGCTTTATGCAATTGAAAAGAAAGTCGGCGCTGAAGCGCCTTCAGCTTCAATCTCCCAATTCAGGCGCAACCCTCGGATAGTTCTTCAGATCCACGGTTCCAGATGCTTTAGGCTCAATTTCGCCATATATCCGAGTCGCCTCAAAGCCATCAAAAATTAAGGTGTTAGTCGGAAACTGACATGATTGGCTACAGGGAAAGCAAGTTTGAGTTCTGAGTTGAGTTTATGGATGAAAAACCGCCATTGAATTCAAACATCAGGTTGTAAATATCATCTACAATTGAGTCTGGAGTCCTGAATACCGCTGAAAACAGGGAGTTATAACGATTAAGGCATTCGCATCAAAGCCGCGAGCGGATCTGTTTCACTCCTTGATTAATTTGTGGAGGCAGTTCACGGCGTTTATGCTGTTAAGACCCTGCTTCGCATGAGATGTTGCGCATTTCCCGCTTTCAGACAGTATCTCATAGTTTTTCGCGCCATCGCAAAGCAGCAAAGCGCCGGCATTAACGCGATTGCCAAATACTTCAAGAATCTCTTGCTTGCTCGCTGCCACCCGGTTGACCGCCGTGCCAAAAGCCGCTCCGCCGCGCTCTGTTGCGGCGCAAATGCAGATATATTCATCGGAAATTCCGCGTTTTGACGCGGCAGCGCCATGCCTGCACATTTTTCTGTGGCAGTCATCGGGAATTTTCTTGCCTTTCACGCTCTCAAAAATGTAGGTTTCGTCCGCCTCGAACACCCCCCCTAACGGTTTCTGATTGCCCAGCGCCGCTTTCTCGAGGCAATTGAGTATTTTGCGGTACATATTGAATACAGTTTTGTGATGAAGATCAAGGGAACCGGCTGTTGTGTCGATTGACACTCCGTTTATTGTGTCTGCAATGACTGTTTTCCAAACAGTTTTCGACGCGTGCGAGTGTGATGCCGCACTGTTGGCGGTCTCGACAAAGGAACGACCGCATGTTTTGCACAAATATTGTTGCTTTCCGCTTTGACGTCCGTTGCGAACAACATGAGAGTCCTCGCATTTAGGGCATACGGGTGACGCTGCAGACTTTTCTTTCTCGCCCTCGCGCTTTATTTCTTCGAGCTTTTCTATCGCTGTTTCCAACTTGCTTTCAGGCATGCTTTTTACAAAATCTATCAGAGTCTTAATGTCGATCTCCATGACTGCACCGCCTTTCTTTTATGCATTAAACCACTATTTCCCTATCTAGTCCTTTTTACGACTATCACCAAAATTAAAAGCAGATTTGCTAATATTAATCGGCTTTTATCGACTTTGAAAAATTGGCAGCACCCTCGTCAAGGCTGCAACAAGGAGCTCCCTCCCGCTCCCGCAGCTTGAGGGCGTACAGGGTCTTTGCCGCCAAAACCCGCGATTCATCCCCAAAAATACCGCCCCGGAGGAGAATGTCGCAGGAGTGGCGCGGGCTGTCGGCTGCTGCATCCAAACAGCCGCTGCCCCGAGTACTTCAGCAGGAGAAAGGCGGAGGTGATAGACATGGTGGTTGATGAGATAACGACAGAGCAGTACATTGAGCTGCAAACCAGCAGCCTCAAGAGGGAAGCCCGAAAGCATGCGGAGAAAGCCAAGATGTGAGCGGAGGAGAACAGGAAACTGGCGGAGGATGCGCGCAAGAAGGACAAGGAATCCGCAGCGGGCAAAATGGCCGGCAAAGGCTACGCCCCCGAGGAGATTGCCAGCTTGCTGGACATCCCCCTGGAGCAGACTCTCAAGCTTTCCGCAAAGGATTATAAGATGCTGAGGCAGAAGCCGGATGGCGTGAAAAGCAGCGGCGTCGCCTGCCTCACGCTTCATTAAAGCTCTGGATTTATATCCGGCCGCCGCCTCTCTAAATGATGCTTGCCCTTGTAAAGGCGCCATAGGCAAAAATGCTTTGGCTTCATGCAATTGAAAAGAAAGCTGGCCCTGAGGAGCCCTCGGTATCAATTTTGCAATTCTGGCGCCGCCCTCGGACAGTTCTTCAGATCCACGGCCCGAGATGCTTGGGATTCAACTTCGACATAAGTCCGAGTTGCTTTAAAGCCATAAAAAGGAAAAGCCGATCTGCTAATTTTAAGTTTTATTGACTTGGGCAAAATTGGCAACAACCTTAACTGGCATAGAAGAACTATCTGATGCAAAAAGGCTTTAAGACTCATCAGAGTTGTTATGCGGCGGATACCCCCGCCTTTAGGCATGGGTAGGAAGCCGCATGCTCCTTTCCGTCAATATTGTTTTGCGCTTCTCTAAAGGCTTGAGTTTTTTGCGGCTGATTCCCGCAGACAGCTTTGTTCCGTCCAACGTGCGGATATCAAAGCTTCCTCTCAGGCGCCTTCCGAAGATGAAGCCTTTGCGTCCGTCCGGCATTTGCACTCTGTCAAATAGCTGAAAGCCAAATACATACTTTGGAGATTGATTCAATTTCCTCTTTCCGCCCTTGTTGATAGTAGCCTTATGGATCTGGCGATTGCGCTTTCTCGCTGCTTTCTGCATGTAGATTGCATCCAATGGAATGGACTTCGGATTTCCGCTGATGCATCTCGCGTCCACCGCATGATCTTTTTCCAATCCATTTCTGATTCTCGTGTTCTTTGTGATGTAGCCGTATGCCGTACCCGCATCCGTGTACTCTTCCTTTAGCCTGTTGTAGAAAGCCCATCTCATAATCCCCATGAATGCGGCGTCTCTGAAAGATTGCCCTCTCTTTAAGTTTAGCTTAAGCCTTCCCGCATGGTAGTCATTGTGGCAATCTTCGCATAATGTGATTAGATTGTTCGGAGCGTCGCCGCCTATTTTGCGGCTTTCTATATGATGGACGTTCAGTATGCGGTTCTTGCATCCTTTTCTACCGTGGCACACATGTCCATCGCGGAACAAGACATATTCCCGAACATTCCAGAATCCCATCTGATCTCCATTCTGACAGTCCCTTCCTGATGCATCAGGATTTTTGATTTTCTGTATGTCAAAGGATGCAACCTCTACAACTATCTTTGTGATCGGCAATATCTTATGTATAATTACCACTGTTTTGATATGAGCCTGAATCTTATTTTCAATCGATGGAGCAAGCCAACCTTTATGCTTCGAGCGGACGCGATTGTTGAAGCGGGGCTTGCGATATCTCGTCTTCCTATTGCGCCTCGCACTCCTGAAAGCTCTTCTCGTCGAAAGCAAATCTACTATATCAGTCCTCAGCTTCACTTCAGCGGCGTACAACTCTTCTTTCTCCGTAGTCACGGAAATGCCAATAGTCTTGCTTCCCGCATCTACTCCCAGATTTATCGGCTGAGTATATTCCGCGCTATCATACAGCAATTTAATTGTAAAAGGCTCAAGCTTTGCAACTTTAGCCATTCCATCCTTTAGCAAATGTCTTACTTTTCCGTGACGCTTTGTAGGCATCAAGGGCTTTCCATTCTTATTCAGGACATAAACCATACATTTTCCTCGCATATAAATCCCTATCTCTAGGGTAAGTTGCCCTTCGCCAATGCTGTTCCAAGGTTTTGTATGCCTGCAGCACTGTCTCTTCCCCTAGAGGACTGTTCAGCCGCAGACCGTAGTGTCCGGAGCTGGAGCAAACGCCCGGAGTACCTATATATTCTTGGACAGCGTAGCTTCTCGATGGAAGCTTAGGCTAGTCAATCAGGGCTTATTGCTAAGCCCCTAGCTTTAGCTATGGGGTGATTGACGCGTTTTGGGCTATCCACCTGCCTTTGACCTTGCAACGCTTTTTGCAGCATGACACGCCTATTCCCATTACAGGAAGCTTCGAGCCAAAACCATAGCGCTTATTCTCTATCTGGTCAACGGCATCAGCCGCGAGCTTCAGCAGATCCTCGTCCTCCGAACCCGACTTGAACTCTATGATCACGCAGACGCCCCTCAAGTCCATGTCCACATCATACCTGCCGTCTCCGCTCTCCCTGTTTGAAAGAAGAGAGTCGTACTTCAGATCGTTCTCCCCGCCCTTCAGAACCCCGAAGATCGCGTTGTGGTAAAACGCTTCGTGCGTCCTGCGTTTACCATCCTTGCATACATGCGAGGGGACATTGTGAAACGACAGTTCGTCAAGCATAGTCAAAAGATAAGGCTCAAGCTCGCGTGATACCATGTCCGGCTCAAGGATGCTGAAGATGCCCTGCAGCGCAGATGCGGCGTTGGGGAAGAAGGCAGAGAAGATGAAGTCGCTCCACGCCTCTTCCAGCTCCTTGTTGGGGATTCGCACGGTTCCAGATTTCCTGCCCATTTTGGTCAGGGCTAGGTATCCGGACTGCACCAGCAGGGAATACAGGGCTTCATCGCTCAAGCCCGCCTGGAGAGCGGCCGGGCTGACCCTGTCGTCTATCTTCACGCTTAGTTCAGTTCCGGGAACCAGAAGGCTTATGAGGGCGTTCTTCTGAGTGGCGCTGGAGAGAGATGAAATAAGATCCATGGTGCCGCTCTTGCTCCAATATCCGCTGTATTTTTTCTTGCGCATAGCGCTCATCACACTGAAGGTGTTGTAGACCTCCTGATTGTCAATTTTAATGCCATTGTACCAGAGCCTCATGCTCTCAGTGTCTAGATCCGCAGCTCCGCAAAGCTCGTCCACCTCGTCTTTGGTCAGTCCGTAGTCGCCCGTGTACACACTGTCTTCGAACACGTCGTATGTCTGGGGGTTGTTGAGCCCGCTCAGCATGCCCTCGTGCGAGACGCGCATCACGCCGGTGAGCAGGCCCTTCTCCAGGCACATGTTGCCCTTCATCGCGGCTGACAGCACCTGGGTAAGGTAGTCCCTTACCTCAGTGTACTCCTTGGTGCCAATTATGTCTATGAGAAGCTTGTCATACTCGTCGATTAGAACGTATGACCTCTTGCCTGTCACAGCGCGTGCCATTTTGGTGAGGTTTTTTATGGCGTCAGGGGTTGATTTCCCTTCTGGGCGGTATTCATTGTACAGATCCCGATAGTACTGCGGGCATCTGGGATCTGATGCGTATATGGCTGAATACTCATTAACCATCAGCTGTATCTGCCTTTTGTACAGAGCTGCGTTAAGTCCCTTGAAGTCAAGCATGAATGACGGAGAGCCATGCGCTTTTCCCCAAACCGGGCTTTGACGTATAGCTAGATTGCCAAAAAGCGGGCGGTAATCCACGCTGTCAGTCAAAAAGCAGTGGAGCATCAACAAGTTCATGCTTTTGCCCAGACGCCTCGGGCGAGCTATGATCTGAACTTGCTGCGTCTCATTCAGGAAATGCTCAATGAAAAGGCTTTTGTCCACAAAAAGCAAGTTGTTCTCTATTACCAAAGAGAAGTCTGACGTTGTTAAATCGATCCGGCTCAAATCTCCAATGTGCACTTCATCACATCCGTTCTCAGCAGACAAATCAATCTGTAAAAACCACGGTGGTTTTCACGAAAATCGATCATATAACCAGAATTTATGTATAATAATTTATTCCAAAATTGCTTAATATGAAAATCGCTGTGTTTTGCTTGATGCACTGCGTATAAGTGGACTTAAATATTTTTGAGGTGATAGTCGCAAAGCGGGTTGATACTGTATTTTCAATGACTCAAATGTTGAGATTTAGCTGTTTACAGGGGTTGATTCAACGCTTTCAACCCATATCCCGACTATCACCTTATTGATTCCATAGTGTTTTGAACGACATTTGAGAAGGCTGCTTCGTTGGTTGCAGAACGAAATCCTAGCCACCACGAGCGTAATTGCTGAGATCAATTAATTGATAAAAAGAAATGGCCTGATACCACTTATAATATAACACATTATAATATAACACATTTGGAAAACCTGATCAACATCCAGCTATATCATGGCTTCATGCGCTCGCGCATATTCTGCGCCAGCCGCTGGCCTGAAGATGCGCGATTCACTCTTGCTTTTTCCTGACGCCTGCACGCCGGTTCTGGGGCTTGACTGTCCGCTATCAAGGTGCGATATGCCGATATCCGCATATCGCGCTAGCAGTAGAGTCAAGCTCTATAATACTTCTCATGCGCAAAGGTATACTTAAGACTTGGGGAAGAGTTTGCCTGCACCGCTGGATTTGCAGGGCGGCGCAGGAAAGGCAAGCAAGCGATCAGCCAGCTTGGCTGGGAGCGATCCTGTGCGCGCTTGTCTGGAGCCTTTCAGGGGGGAGCCTCAGGCAAGCCCGCCTTGAAAGGCATGCCTTTGGATCCAGTCGGTAAAAGCAGTCCCAAGGTAGCCTGCCGCCCCGCAGATAACCGGAAGAGGGGAGTGCGGCATCCCTCTCCCGCAGCGGTTCAGCAAATATAACGGATGGGTTCGGGATTTCTTAATGAAGCAAATATACCGAGTTGCTTTAGGGCTTGACTGTCCACTTGCAAGGTGCAAAATGCCGATATCAATCGCACCTTGCAAGTGGACAGTCAAGCTCCAGAATAGATATATTTGACTGGAAATCGTCATATGCAGGCTTTCGGTTGAAGCTGGAGTTGCAGCAGGCTTGCTTAAGAAGGGCTTCATCAAGCCTTAGTAATATGCCTTTAGAAAAGATGAAATTGCATGAAGCTAAGCAAGGCCTTACCTTCTCGCAAGCAATTGCGATCCTGTAGGATCAATAAGATCTCTTCTTCTTTGAAAGCCGGAGCCATGCCTGCCGGAGTCAACGTAAAGGTAGGAGCCGCTTTTGGCCTTTTCATCCGTCAGATCTCCTACTACCTCATTGCCTGAGGCGTCCCATCCGAAATACATTTCGAAATGAAGCATGTGAAGATTGTTTTCCGAGTTTTTTATAACCTTGCCAAGAGCCTCTCCCTTCTTCACTTTCTTCCCAACAGAAACAAAAGACTCAATTTCCCCATACCTGGAGACGGAGCCGTCCAAATGCTTCACTTGCACTTCGTCAGTTCCAAAGTAAAACATCTTTGACGCAATTACTTCGCCATCCGCGACAGCAAGCACATTTGTCCCGACATCTACAATGTAGTCTATGGCCGCATGGGTTCTCTCCCCAGAGCTTCTCGCCTGCCCAAACGGCTGAGTGCTTATGCTGGCGCCCAGCGGTATGGGATGGCACCATCCCTCATCTCTTTTTCCCTTCCAAAATAAAGACGCCCCAGGGTAGAAATGCAAGTCGGACGCGGAGGATCCCAGCATTGAAATCCAAGTATCCAGCCCGACAATCCCGTCTTGATCGAGGCCAAAGGCTTTTTGAAAAGCAATCGAAGCTTTTCTGGTGGCCCCGCCGAATATGCCGTCAACATCCAAAAATGAAAATGAAAACTTATGCTTCAAAAGATGCTGCAACGCCTTTGAGGCGTATGGACTGTAGGAACTCGCGCTTTGCTTTGGCGCAAGTTCGAACCATGTACGCTTTCCGACAGCTCCGTCTTCTTCGAGGCCTTTTTCCTGTTGGAAAGACTTCACGGCTTTTAAGGTGCCTCTTCCAAAGACTCCGTCACTGGCTAAATTATACCCTTTGTCTATGAGGAGATACTGAAGGGCATAAACTTCATTGCCCTTAGAGCCCAGCTTAAGAACAGGCATGGAGGCCGCCTTTGCGGAGGACGGGGGGATAAGCAGGAAGATCAGGACGACGATTGCAATGACGCTCACGCATTTATGCTTCAATATATCATGCCTCCTTAAGTGTCGCAGCTGAACTAGATTCAAGGCTGAAAAGATAAGCTTTCGGATCAGCTATACTGATTTTCATAGAAAACTGCCTTTTTTGGAGCTTGATTATACAGCGAGTGCAAAATGCCGAGATCGGCATTTCGCACCACTCAATGGATAATCAAGCTCCAAAAAAGGAACATTGAATGAAAATCAGTATATAAGATGTCCTGAAACTCCTTCTTTTCTGTGGTCAATGTCAGATTATAAATATGTTGATTCGCAGTCATATACCGATTTTGAAGCTTGAGAGTCCATTGAGGCTCTTTATAATCAGAATTCAAAATCTTAGCAATATTATGTATAAAAATATATATGATTAGAGTACCAAAATAAATTTTTCATAGATTACTTTTTCAAAAAAGGCTTGAATTGGGGATTTCTAAAAAGGCAAAAATGGACTTTCGACATCCTGATCATATATTAGTTGCGAAGCTGATTTTTATCATCTGAGTCATTGGATAAATCAAGCTTCTTAATCAGCTTAGAGCTTGCACATAAGTATAATATACTCAGTTGGCTCTGGAAACATTCTGAGATGTTTGTGTGGAGTATGAATGAACTTGATTTTTGCTCGAACATTTATCAATGATATTAGTTTGAAGTTAGATCAGTTTCTCTTTCTGGGAAATTAACAAGCTGAAATAAAAGCTGGAGGGAGATCAAATTTTGCATTCCTTATAAGCATACCCCTTATAAGGAGATTTTTGGATTTTGGAATTCCAATCATACTAGTATACAGATTTGCTATGCCGCTTTGACTTTCCGCAAAGGGGGATGGGACAATGCAAAGAAGCGATCTGAGTACCTTTGCGGCTTTATCGGGGGTGCGTATCCCGCCCCTTCTTTTTTGAGTTTAAGCGAATCCCAGTCTCCCTGATGCTAAAGTGGCAAGCCTTGTGGCGCGGGGTAACGCCTTGCGGCTTCCTTTTGCTTTTGGCATCGCCGGGGGATGCTCCCTGGCAACAGAGTATTTGCGGCGCTCTATTGGCGTTAGCCCCGCTAAACCCCATTGATGCCGCTCATTGTTGCAATAGCAGCCTAATCGCTGATTGTCCAGAGGATTTCGCCACATGCCGAGCACTGTACACTTCATCCTTCATGCGACCGAAGAAGGATTCCTGAGACGCGTTGTCCCATCAGTCCGCCATTTTGAACATAGCTGAATTCGCCATCCTTTTCCGAATGAATGAATTGGATGCTCTCATAATGAGCGCCTTTGCCGGGTGAATGAGGGTCTGGACAGCCGAAGACGCTCTGCGGCATCTGGTAAGCTGATCGGACAGGCTTTCAATATTCACGTAAAGTCGGTTCGAACCGGTTCTCTGCGTTGCCGCATAGCCAGGCTATATTCAGAAGAATGCTGCCTTTGCACACCGTTTAGCGGATAAACGCATATTTGGAGGATGCAGGAATGCTTGCGATCCAACATCCTTATTGCCTGAAGACGCTTTTTTAGAAACTTGATCTACAGATCTTTGCATGCGATCTGCCGCTTGAAGAATTCGGCTTCTGTCTCCGGTGTATGGAAATTGCCACGTTAGAATTTTAAGATTTTGATTCATTGACGCATGTTTCGCATCTAGAACTGGCAATTGCTGCAACAACTCCTTTGGCTTGCGGCGCTTAAAACTAGCCATTGCTCAGATTTCGTTATATCGGTTTGCAGTCAAATGTACTGATTTTGGAGCTTGACTGCCCATAGGAACGTTGTATAATCAAGCTCCAAAATCGGAACTTTCATATGTAAATCATAAGTCAAGCAAAAACTCCGCCGACCACAGCGCAGTCCTTGCCGGAGCACCCGACGCCAAAGCAAACAACATTGCAACCTTTGGATTTAGGGAAGTCAGCGCAGTGCAATCCGAAAATCTGATTCAAAACCCTCTTCGCTGCGTCTGCCAAGTTTAAGTCCCCATCCTCGAATCTCTTGAACCCGAAGATTAGCACCAGATTGCCAGCGAAACTCCACCTGGATGTTATAGCGCCCGAACCCGCTTTCCCTGTTGCTGATAAGGTGGAGATTGGATAGCACACCGGCAAAGAACACATGGCAGGCATATTCATGCTTTGATGCAGTGTCAAACACGCCCAAGACTTGAAGCGCTTTCTTGAACTCGTCCTCTATTTTCTTGGGATTAGGAGTTTTGACGGAGTTGTGCAACTTTATGGTGCCTCCGTGGCCGATCTTGCCTTTAATGTTTACCTTAAAAACTCCTTGAAAGCGGATTTCACCTCTTCATTGGGAATCCGGAAAGCGCCGTCGCCGATCTTAGTCAGGCAGCCTGTCGCGTATAGGATGCTCAATAGCGAGTCCTCCCGCTTCACTCCACTGTAGGAGATCGTGTTCGATATCTCGGGAAGATCCACGGCTTCCCCAGCCATAAGCGCAATGACCGTTTCGAGATTGCAGCTGGCTTCCATAGCGCTTATCAGTATATCGTTGCCGCTAGTATTAGCCCAGTAGTTTCCTGGCGAGCTTTGGGGATTGATCTGCAAGGCGCTTATATGGCTGAGCACGGATGAGATGTTGTAAATTTGCCTGCCGCCATAGAAATAGCCATTGTACCAAGTCTTGAACTCGTCCAGTCTGTTTGAGAGGCCATTGTCCGAGAGAACGGTTGCCAGCTCGTCCTCTGTCAGCCCGTAGAATGGCGAAAACGCTTCATTGTCCAAGTCATAAACCATCGGATTGCTGGCGCCTGTGAGAGACGCTTTCATTGGAGATTCTCAAGCATCCTGTTACGGCAATGAGGATCACGTCATCATGGCCTTTGAATACCGCGCCGAAGAACGTGCTCATGTCAGCCATGAGCGTCTCGCGGATAGAATCCTGTTGCTTGTGGTTGAACGGTGAGTCGTATTCATCAATAAGGATATATTACAGACTCTTTATGATGACATGCCAAAGCGCTCGCTAAAGTCGCCAAACCGCCTAGAAGTTGAGCCTCGTTTGCTTTTTGGCTTCTCAAGAGGCGCAAATTAGGCTTGCGCTCCCCGCTTTATCAACACATCGTTGGCGTTTTGAATTTGATGCGCTCAGAAACTTCACAGCTAATTCCGTGGCTTCCAAGCGCTTTGAAAAATTGAGTGGCATATACCGATTTTCATTCAATGGTCCTTTTTTTAAGCTTGATTATCCATTGAGTGGCGCGATTGATAACGGCATTTCGCACTCTCGCCGCATAATCAAGCTCCAAAAAAGGTATTTTTCTATGAAAATCTCTATATCGGTCGGACGGGAAGCTCTGCTTGAAATCCATAATGAAACAGGCCTCCGTCGCCAACATGTTGATTCCATCTCTTGATTCAAAAGAAGCCCAAGCGCGATAGAGGGTGTGGCATTGTTCGTTTTGGAAAAGCTCAGAAATTCCTCGGAGCCAACCAGCAACTCTTAGCGATAACTGCCCGTGCCATCTGTTTTCACGTTCTCATCAAGCGCAAGTCAGTCACGCCCAAGTTTAGAGAGTTCTACATCAGTAACTTCATAAATCACCAAGAATGGGCCTTTCGTTTCGCAGTCGAGCAATGGGCCGCTCTCAAGCCTAATGCCGGCGCAGGATCGGTTTCCAAGCTGCCGCTGCATCCCTGACGATTAACGGCACAGTATTTTCAGCAAAGTAAAAATCCCCGACCTCCTGAACGCGAAACGGGATAAACACGGCCACGCTCTCGGTCGTGAGCGTCCTGAGAGCGTCTATCTTTCTCACGCCGTAGGGGAGCGCGGTGTTCAGCCCGTCCAATTGCGGGTGTTTCAGCGCGGCGAATTGGCAGAGGTGATTGCGCCCGATTGAAAACAATGTTTCCGTATCGGCGTCAAGCTGTTCCTTGCTGTCGGCGGTGAGAACAATCGTCATCAACGCGAACATCATGCGCTGGTCGCGGGTGGCGAGGCCGTCGAGAAACTCCTTGCACTCCTTGCGCTGCAACTCCATATCGTAAGGGAGAATCGCCGAAAAGTTGTTGTTGGCGTTCTGCCGCCGCTGCCAGTTGGTGATGTTCGTTTCTACGCCGAGTACGAGCTTTTCCACCTCCCGTACGGCTTCGTCCGCAGATATCGGGATAATGTCAAGAGAGAGTATCATACCGCGGCCCATGTCGCATAACTCAGAAACCATGTTATCCTTGATAGAGTTGGCGTAGTCGCGCAAGAACGCCACGCGCCCGAATTTGTTTCCCATGATAAACCGGTCTTTCTCAAACTCAAACGAATCCGGGAAGATAAAATCCCTAAAGCTGCGCCCGTGCCGCATAAGGCCGCACATATCGAAACGTCAGCCGCTTTCTTCGCCCGGCATGAAAAAGCCATGAAAGATTCTCAGCCTGTCCCCCGCGTCGAGAACGACAGCCTTTGATCCGAGCCGGTTTAAGTGCGCGGCCGGGTCGGCTCCCACGCGGGAGAAAAAGTTCCGCGATTCCTCGACGCTTTTCTTGAACATGCTGACGGTGAGGTATTTCTGCTGGATCGTTCGCGCCCGTGACCTCGTCCAAAAGTACCTTATTGCACTCCGTTTGGTACGGGTCAAGCGCATCGCCTTTCAGCGGGATGACGATAGATTGCTTAAATTCTTCCTTGTCGAGCCTTTTGACGATAACGGTGATTTTGTACGTCGCGCCGCTGTCGAAGGAGTTCAGCAGTTCGCTGTATTCCAAAAACATTCCTTCTTTGTCTTCTTTGGAAGCGACGGCGTAGCTTATATCCTCAAAGCGGAACGTCTTGGAAAACTTGCCGCCCGCAGACGCGCTTCTGGCGACAAGGAAACGCCGTCCTCCCACACGGCGCGGACGGGTATCACGTCTTGGGCGCTTTTGGGAACGGCGAACCGCTCTGTCTTGCCCGAACAATTTTGTTAATGTTTCACGTCCGTTTACACCCTTCAAGTGTTGGTTTCAGGGTTCGTAGTATACAGCTTTTCATCAAATGTTCCTTTTTTGGAGCTTGATAATCCATTGAATAGTGCGAAATGCCGATATCGGCATTTCGCACTCGCTGTATAATCAAGCTCCAAAAAAGGTAATTTTATATGAAAAGCAGTATAGATATTCGCCGCCCGGAGCGCCAGTATTTTCGGCGCGATAACCGCCGAGCGCAGCCACGCCCGCACAAATCGCTCCGCCGTTATGCCGTTGCAGCGGATGAAGCCCGTCGCGGCAAACAGCGCGGCTCCGAGAACGCATACCCACGACACGGTTTCCGTGCCGAGGTACGGTTTTAAGAGAAAGTACCCGCTCACCGCCGCGAATACGGCCAGCAGCGCAAAAACGAACTGCCTAAGCGACAGCCCGAAAAACATGGATTCCGTGTAATCGCGAATTTCAAGATTTATTTATACTTCCAATTTTATGCCTCATCAAAAAATAGTGGTTTACATTTGCTTGCGTTCCGTGCATGCTGATGATACAAAGAATCCTTGAGATTTCAAGAAGGACAGGCATGGCAAATATGAATTTGGTCCTCAAATGGACAAATAACCGTCCCCGCAGAGATTCGCCGCTTTCTGAGAATTAGAGAGGGCGGCGAAATCCTCTTTTTGCAAAACGACAACGGCGAGGTTGTTGTAAACAACGCCTCATCCACCGCGATTATGAAAGCGCAGCAGGCGTTCGCGGGCGTGGCGGAATCGACCGGCAACCCCACCAAAGATGAAATACAGGGATGTGTCGATGAAGTCCGCTATGGAAAGGGGAACTCGGAGTGAAGGTACTCGCCGACACGAATCTCTTGATTTCCGCTTTGCTGTATCTCAAGTCCGTGCCGTCCCGCGCCTTGCTTCACGCTGCGAAAAACTACGACCTGATTCTCAGCGATTACAATATCGCGGAATTGCGCCGCGTCGCCGAATTTCCAACGACATGGAGCTGTTTATTATGGAAAGCCTTGAACCGGCCGCTAAGTGTGAAATTGCCAGATACAGTGATTTATTTGTACAAATTGCAAAATATGGAATCAGTTGAGGCAGTCTGCATAGATATGAGGGAGCCGTATAAAAACGCTGCAGATTCAGCGTTTCCGAACGCAGACGCATGGATACCTTTCACGCAACAGAAAATGCCTCCAAAGCCTTGAATGATATTAAAAGAAGAAAAAAGAAGGAAAAAAGACTCATATCTCTCCGCAAGCTCTCTTTTCAAGCTTTCCGGAGCTGAACTCGACAGGCTGGATTCCTACTTGGGCGAAAGCGAGGTAAATTGCAAATCCAAAATTCCTTTTATTCAGAGCTGACCCAAAGCATCCCTTGCGGATTTGCTTCTGCTCTCGGAGGTAGGTTCGGATTGGGGCGCTTCGGCTTTGATTTTTGGGTTCAAAAAAGGCGCTCGCTTTTCGTGAACGCCTTGCTAGTATTATGCACTTTTGCGATTACCGCAAATCGCGGTCTTCCTGTCTAGCGGCTTTATTCTTAAAGTTCGTTTTTTCAGATGGCCTTTTCGTAGAAACCGAGCAGATTGGTGATGTCTTTTGTGGCCGTTTCCCAAATTTCGCTCCTGTCCATCAGACTCTTCGCATGAAAAGAATTTTGGCAGTCTGCAAAGAATTCTTTGTGCAATCTTTAGTAAGCGCTCTATGATGAATAGACTGCGGAAGACGCATCTAATTGTGGCGCAATAACGCGGGAATGAGTTCCGCCAAGCCGGCTTCTTTGGCTGACGAAAGGGATGCAAGCGAATTTCTCTATTGTCTCACAACGCTACCTAATGAATTGGAAGTTGAGAAATGCGCCTAGCGACATGACGCATTTTGTCGCTTGGCATCGACTGGCCTTAAGATTTGGACTGTCCGAATAATTTCTGGGCTCAATAACTTTCAGGCCCATTGCTCAGCTGTCGACGCTTAAAATGTTTCACTACTAAAACAAGACCGCTGCTTGCTGCCAGTGGTATGGCTGCACTCTGCTGGACGGGGTTTCCATACGCTAATGTGTGCGGCCTTGCTCGGTCGCTCTGCCAATATATCCTTGATATGCCCTCAGCATTTTCTTACAGCCCCTTATGCTTAGCTTAGATTTTGTTGCAAAGAACCCTAAACGCCTTTCGGGATTTTATGCTGCGGGCTGGTTGACAGGTCATTTCTTTTTCCTAAAAGCGTCCAAGCTGTTGTTTTTATTCCTAACGCCGGGCAAAAGCTCCACGAAGCCGTATCCAACAAGCTTTCCGTCTGCATCTATAATCTCAGCCAGCAACTCAAAGAAAAATACGTTGAACATGCCATCCGCTTTCGGAGAAATGTCATATTTTTTTCCATTCATCTCAAGCTTCCAGCCATGAGAAAACTTCCTTCCCTCGAAGGTTATGATTTCCTTTTCGACAAGTTTATAGTCATCACAGCTGTTATGCGGCGGATACCCCCGCCTTTAGGCATGGGGAGGAAGCCGCATGTCCTCCTTTTCAGTTAGGATGGCAGTTCTCCCGGACAAGAGGTTGAGCTTCCTGCAGCTGATTCCCGCAGACAGCTTTGTTCCGTCCAACTTGCGAACGTCGAAGCTCCCGCTTGATCGCCTCCCGAAGATGAAGCCTTTGCGTCCGTCCGGCATTTGCACTCTGTCAAACAGCTGAAAGCCAAATGCATATTTTGGAGATTGATTCAGCTTCCTCTTTCCGCCCTTGTTGATAGTAGCCTTATGGATCTGGCGATTGCGTTTTCTTACTGCCTTCTGCATATAAACTACATCCGATGGAACAGCCAGCGGACTCCCGCTGATGCATCTGGCATCTACAGCGTGATCTTTTTCCAATCCATTTCTGATTCTTGTGTTTTTAGCGGTATAGCCGTATGCCGTACCCGCATCCGCGTATTCTTCCTTCAGCCTGTTGTAGAAAGCCCAACGCATAATCCCCATGAATGCGGCGTCTCTGAAGGATTGCCCTCTCTTTAGGTTTAGCTTAAGCCTTCCCGCATGGTGTCGAAAGCGGCACCCCGGCAGCCGCTGTGGCAATCCTCGCATAATGCGGCTGGATTGTTCGGAGCGTCGCCCCCTACCTTGCGGCTTTCTATATGATGGACGTTCAGTATGCGGTTCTTGCA
>JAISZB010000220.1 GCA_031269465.1 Clostridiales bacterium
GAGCGAAAGCCGCCATCCGGCGATAGCCCTGTTTAGGAGCTTCATCAATCAGCCTGGCCGCTCCAGGCGGATTTCCGCCGCTGCGCCCGCAAGCTTGCGAAGTGGCCGGGGAGAGCCGGAAAATCCCCGGGACGGCGCCATTTCATAGGAGGCTCCAAGAGCTGCGAAGGGATTTTGGACGCATCGGCATCCAGACCGGAATTGAATGGGCGGGAAAGATGGAGCTTGCCCCGCCTCTGATTTTCCCCGGGCGCCGCAAGGGACGCCGGCGACAATGGGAAGAGGGGGCTGAGGAGGGCTGCGAGGATGGTCATTGATAGAACCAGCACGCTGGAATATGCGGACGAGGTGTTGGCCAAGGAGCGGGATGCAGCCAATGCGGCGCTGAAGGAGTGTGAGACGGGCTTTAACATCAACCGCCTCGCCTGGGACAAAGAAGAGCCGGAGGCTAATGTCAAGCAGCGGGGAGTGGCCGTGGAGCGGGTCGTGTCGGTTCTGGGCGGTTCGAACAGGTGGCGTCGCTACGCTTACGAAGCCTCCAATCTATTTTTTAATCCTTGGCGATGAATTCTGCGAGAGATTCTGATTTATGTATATTTAAATTATCTGAAAGCATCATGTATTTATTATCAGGGTTCATCATAACAAGCGCCTTTTATACTCCTCGCAAAATCGACTTTCGCCCTTTTCAGCTGGTGGAGGATTTCGCTAGAGGCTGCATTTCAGAAAGATACATTATATTGAAAATATAATGCTCGTTTGAGGCCTGTAGCACTGGACATGGCTTTTTCTAACTTTCTGCCTTAAGTGTTGATTTACAAGCAAAAATGTGATAAAATCGACTTGTTATGCATAAATGAGCCTAAAATCGGCATTCAGAGTTATCAAACAATCGAAAATACTACGCCAATGCGGCATTTTGACGGGAGGACTTTATGGCAGTGCCTCAGCTTTCAATTTTGTTTATGAGCATTTCCCTTTTTACAGCATTAGCTCTTCCCCTCATTTTGCTTCTGGCTTTCCGAAAGGTATTTTCTCTGAAAATAGCCCCTTTTTTTGCTGGATACGCTGGATACTTCATTTTCTCCGAAATTGCGAAGAGGCTTCTTGATTTCCTGGCGTTAAGTCCTGACGCAAGCGGAGTCATAGCCCTTACGCGCATTCCCGCGCTATACGCGCTTTACATTGCAGCAACAGTCAGCATTTTCGAAGAGTCCGCTCGCTTGACGGCCGTTTTGATAATGAATCGCAGGTGGAAAGGCGTAGGCCTTGGCATCTCGTATGGCATCGGCCATGGCGGGTGTGAAGCTATCTTTCTTGTAGGGCTTGCGATGGCTCATAGCATAAAAGCGTCTAACCTGCTCAATTCCGGTTCGCAAGCGATTGCGCTGAATGCGGCTTCAATTGCGGACGCCAATCCATTTGTTTTCCTTGTCGGAGCGATGGAGTGCATCCCAGGGGTAGCCATTCAGATATCGCTTTCTATCATTGTTTGGCTTGCGGCAGCTAACGGGAGAAGAATGAAGCGACTTTTTCCAGTTGCCGCATTATTGCATGCAGCCGCCGCTCTTCCCGCAGCTTTAATGCAAGCCGGGATTATAGGAAGCCTCTTTGCTGTCGAAGCAGCTAAATTTGCAAGCGCAGTTTTTTTGACGTTGTTCGCTTTATGCGCTTACAAAGTTTTGTGTCCTCCAGAATATCCTAATGAGATGACGCATATTTAGAATTGTATAAAGCCCCTGCTTATGCAGGGGCTTTATTACAGTCACTTTATATCGAACGGCTTTAGGAGTTTGTCTGCTTCTTGCATTTTCCCGCCCACATCTATCTGAACCTTTGCGAACGCCCAGCCGGAGACTTTCTCCGGATCTACGCCTGCATCAATAAATATCTGGGGATCGAGAACGAAAACTATGTCCTTGTCTTGAGTTTCCATGGTAGCGGCATTAGTTGCCATGTCACTGGCCCACTCAAACATGTTTCCGTTTCCGAGGCTGACATTGTAGTGATCAAGTTGCGCATGGTACCCTAGAGCATCGGGATGAAGGCTTGCAATATGCGCAAACGATGAAAGCGGATCGGCTTCGCCGTCATAGTTGAGCTTCTCGTATCCGAGCTTTGCTCCGACTGTAATCTTGCCGTTTGCCAAGGAAACTTTATCGTTCAGTTTGCTGGCATCTAGCCCAGCTTCTAAAAATGGCTCCGCATCGAAGGACATAATAAGATCATCGTTGGGGCTTTGGCTGTAATCATTGCTCCATATGAAAGTTGCCGTTCCGTCTGGCGCGGAAAGGGACCATCCGCCGTTAACGCCGTCGGATTGAACTTGTTCAGGCATGGCATCAAGCACAGCTTGAAAAGAAGAGATGGACGCCTTCCCTACTATATCTAGCGACGCGCAGGCTACAACGGCTAGCTGGATTATAAATGAAACCGCAGCCGCAATAAGCAGGCTTTTTTTCACTATGCACTCACCTCTTCATGTATTTTTCGGGGTTTTCGGCAATCTTCTTCAAGTTTATTTCTCAGCTTTGAATCTTTTCAGCCGGAGCGCGTTTGTAAGCACTGAAACAGAGCTAAGGCTCATGGCGGCTGCAGCGAATATCGGGTTTAGCAGAGGCCCTCCGAACAGGTGCAAAACGCCCGCCGCTATTGGGATTCCGATTACATTGTAGCCGAAAGCCCAAAAAAGGTTCTGCTTTATGTTTCGAATAGTCTTCTTGCTCAAGTTGATGGCGGTAGGCACATCCTTCAGATCTGATCTCATAAGCACGATGTCCGCCGATTCCATCGCCACATCCGTGCCAGATCCTATAGCTATGCCGATGTCAGCCTGCGCGAGCGCAGGAGCGTCGTTGATGCCATCTCCTACCATGGCTACCTTGAGCCCCTCGCCTTGAAGCTTCTTCACTTCGTTGGATTTGTCCTGCGGAAGCACCTCTGAAAGGATTCTGTCAATGCCGACCTGCTTTGCGATTGCTCCGGCCGTCTTTTTGTTGTCGCCTGTTATCATGGCCACCTGGATGCCCATTTTATGGAGAATCTCAATTGCGGACTTGCTGCTTTTTTTCACAGTGTCAGCGACTGCGATAATGCCGGACAGCTTTCCGTTTACCGCTACATACATGGGGGTCTTCCCCTCTTCCGCAAGCTTGTCGCTTTCTTCTTCCAAATCTTTAAGAGAGACGCTTCTTTCATCCATAAGCTTTCTGTTTCCCGCAAGCACCGCGAAGCCGTCTATCCGAGCTTCAATGCCTCGTCCGGCCAGAGCTTCGAAGTTGTCTGCGCTTACGAGCTCGATCCCCTTATCCTGAGCTCCAAGCACGATTGCCTGCCCCAGTGGATGCTCGGAGTTTTTCTCAGCGGAAGCTGCAAGCTTCAAAAGAAGATCCGGATCATATCCGTCCGCAGTCAAGACATCAGTTACAGCCGGTTTTCCTTCAGTTATCGTTCCCGTTTTATCAAAGGCAATGGCGTTTATTTTGTGCGCGGTTTCAAGAGCTTCTCCGCCCTTGATAAGTATGCCGTTCTCGGCGCCTTTTCCGGTTCCGACCATTATAGCTGTGGGGGTGGCCAATCCTAAAGCGCAAGGGCACGCTATGACAAGAACGGATATGAAAATCGTCAAAGAGAATTCAAGATCCCTTGTCGCTATGAACCAAGAGATTCCGGCAAGCACCGCAATTATGCAGACAATGGGCACGAAATATCCTGAAACTATATCTGCAAGCTGGGCTATCGGCGCCTTAGAGCCTTGAGCTTCCTCTACAAGCTTTATTATCTGAGCCAGAGCAGTGTCGCTTCCAATCTTTTCCGCACGGAACTGCACAGTTCCATTTGTGTTTAGGGAAGCGGCGTATACGGGATCTCCCGCTTTTTTATCCACTGGCATGCTTTCTCCCGTAAGCATTGATTCATCTATAGCGGTACGGCCGGAAATGATAGTTCCGTCAACCGGGATTTTGCCGCCCGGCTTGACGGCAAGCACATCTCCTATCTCAACTTCTTCAATGGGGATCTCCTTTTCTTGCCCGTCTTGAATGATGAATGCCGTTTTTGGCGCAAGCCCCATCAGCTTCTTTATGGCTTCGCCGGTTCTGCCCTTTGAAACCGCCTCTAGTGATTTGCCCAAAAGAATCAGAGTTATAATTACGCCAGCTGTTTCAAAATACAAAGACTCTACAGAACCGATCCCTCCGATCGCTATTTGCCAGACATTCCAGCAGCTGTAAGCTACTGCCGCCGTAGTTCCTATCGCTATCAGGCTGTCCATGTTAGGGCTTCTCTGCCAGAGAGCCTTGAAGCCTACAGTATAGAATCTGTATCCCACCGCTATTACGGGGATTACCAATATAAGCTCAACCAGTGCGTAAACGAGAGGCCATCTCATCGGATTCAGGCCTGGAGGAAATGGAAGCCGTACAACGCTTATCATAGGAACCATGGCTATGTAGAGCAGTGGAAGCGCGAAGACGGCGGAAATGGTGAACTTCGTCCAAAGAGTTCTAATCTCTTTGCGTTTTCGCTCCCTGTCAGCGTCTGCCGAGTCTGTCCTGGAAATATCCAGAGCTTTGTAGCCTATTTTCTCAATAGCCTCTTTTATCGCTGAAACTCTTATCACCTTTGGATTGTAGGAAACCGAAGCCTTTTCGGTTGCCAGATTGACGCTGGCGCTTTCAACTCCATCCAGCTTGCCCAAGGCTTTTTCGATCCGCTGAGAGCATGCGGCGCATGTCATTCCGCCGATGGGGATGGTAACAGAAGCATTTGCGGACTTCTCGACGACTTCATAGCCTATGCCGACAACCGCGTCTTTGATGGAGGCAAGCAAAGCCGATTCATTATATTCGACAAACAGCTTCTCGCTCGCCAAATTGACATTGGCTTGGCTTACTCCTGACAGCTTTCGGACCGAGCGTTCTACGCGCTGCGCGCAAGCGGCGCAGGTCATGCCTCTGATGCTCAATACTTGAGATTCCACTTGTGCATCGCCTCGCTTTTATTATATGAGCTGCGGCTTTAAGGCCTCTGCGGCAATGGAAGGCCTTTTAGCCTATGCCTGATTTGCTTCACGCTTTTTGCCGCATATTGAATATATCCTTTTTCCCAAACAATTGCAAATAATTCTGATTGCCGCATTATACCGACTTGCAGTTAAACGCGCCGATTTTGGAGCTTTCATATGAAAATCAGACCTAACGATTTTCATGCAATGCTCCTTTTTAAGAGCTTGGTTATGCAGCGAGTGCAAAATGCCGATATCAATCGGGTTCGCAGTACAGTCAAGCTCCTAAAAAGGCAGTTTAATACGAAAATACATTTTATGGACATTTGTCCTTGCCTCAAACGCACAAATGGCTTAATATTTTCATCCTTAGTGGTGAAGCGAAACTTCATAGGGGTTTCTATGAAAATCAGTATATATAAAGCTAAGGAACTGTGAAAAAATAAGTTGAAATTTTCTCACCAAAATGTTATGGTGAAAAATGGTGAGAAAAGGTGGATAAACGAACAGAAGAAAAAATATTGACAATGTTGCCCCTATTGAATG
>JAISZB010000263.1 GCA_031269465.1 Clostridiales bacterium
GCCATAATTCTATCCACGGAGGCTCTATTCGCCGCGGCCGGAGGCGCCTTGATACTGGGTGAGACGATGTCGGTCAGAGGGTATCTAGGATGCGCGTTCATATTTGCAGGCATAATTGCCTCCCAAACGGCCAGGGCGCGTCCGAAGGCGACTTGAGCGAGCCGCATAAAGGCCGCTTGGAAAAAGAGCGGAATTTTGACTTTACAATGATTTTCACGGGAACAGCCTTTATTGGAGCCTGACTGTACAGCGAGTGCGATTTTCGCGCCGCTCAGTGGATAATCAAGCTCCAATAAGGATCGTTGGATGAAAATCGGCATAGCGGGGATTGCATGCGTCCATAGCGGCTTGAATTTTACGAGGAGATTCGCGTGCTTTTAAGTTTGCCCAGTTCAACCGAAATTGGCCGGATGTCCGCTTCCTCTCTATGGATGTATACGATAGGAAATAAGCGTGGATTTCAGCCTAAGAGTCATCTGGTTAATTTCCTCGCTTTTTCAAACAAAAGGCCAGTGCGTCTGACATCTCCCAAAAAACTGAACAATTGAACAGCCGGCGAAAACTCAATATATTTTATGAAAATTTACTACTTTACTTAAAGCTTTTATATTGCCAATAAATAACCGAGATGCACTCTCAGCCTTTCCCGGGACTGGAAATTATAACCAAATTCATCCTCGATAGGAGAGGCGTCTATAGGAAGGGGACGGCAGTTCATAATGCCTTCGACAGCGCGTCCGTCCGTTTCCAAAATGACCTTGCTCCTTGAGCCTGACAATTCAATGGCCATGCGGGCCGCTTCTTCCCATGTGATGACTTCTGTGCCAACACCTATAAAAATTCTGCGGTTATATTTGTCGGATTCCAAAACCGCAGAATAAATTTTTGCCAAATCCTCTACTCCGATGGTCAGAAATCCCGTGCCTTCGGCAAGCGTCACATCCTCGCCTTTGCGGACCTTTTTCACGATGTTGCGCAAGGTGCCGTCGGTATACATGGTCGCACCGGCGCACAAGGGATGCCCAAAGGTGTAGCTCGGACTGACGATATTGACCTGCACGCCGTATGTTTGCGAGATCCCAAACAAAAATGACTGCTTCGCGGCCTTTACCGCGCCGTAGTAGTCTGTTGGTCGGTTGATCTGATGTTCGTGATAGCGATCGCCCGCATTTCCGAAAGTGGAGATGGACGACGTATCAATGATCTTTTTCACACCCATAAGCGCCGCTGTCTCAAACATATACACGGCCGGCATCAGATCCTCCCGAACAGATTCCGTGCCCATAGCGCAACGCCCCAGAGCGATATGGACGCAGGCATCCTTTTTGTACAGGCCCCGTTTGATGGTTTCTCTTTCCCCTAAATCGCCAGCCAGCATCGTAATAGATGGATGGTTGGTAAAATAAGGAATTTTATTGGGGTTTCTTGCTAGGATTGTGAGTTTATGTCCTTTATTCAACAATTCGTTGGCTACATAAGAGCCAATAAAACCCGTTCCGCCAGTTAAAAAAACATCCATCTGTGCAGGCTCAATCCCTTCTTGAATTTTTTGATCTTCCAGAGCTTCCCGATTATTTTCCGCCCTTGAGCTTCAACAGATATCCAATCTGCTCTCGCAGCCGGTCACGGGAGACAAACTCATAGCCGAACTCCTCCTTAATGGGGGAGATGTCGATGGGATAGCAG
This sequence comes from Clostridiales bacterium, assembly GCA_031269465.1. Lineage (GTDB taxonomy): Bacteria > Bacillota > Clostridia > Lachnospirales > WQUN01 > JAISWZ01. Next base: position 1,687 of record JAISZB010000263.1, read on the forward strand.
CTCATGCCCGAAGCGGCGTCCTCGCGCTCCTCCAAGAGAACCTCGCTTTTTGATTCCGCAAGCTGGATGGCCATCCGCGCAACCTCTTCCCACAGAACCACTTCTTTGCCCACTCCAATGAAAATTCTGCGGTTGAGGTTGGATTCCAAGGCGGCGGAATATATTTTCGCCAGGTCTCCCACCCAGATAAACTGGGTTCCAGCGCCTTTTACAAGGCTTACGTCCTCATTTTTCAGCACTCTGTCGATAATCGCATGCATGCCGGGATCGTTGTAGATAGTGGCGCCTTCGCAAAGGGGCGTGCCGATGGTCAGGCCGGGACTCACCATATTTCCCTGAATTCCGTAAACCTCCGCGGTGGCGAACAAGTACGCCTCTGCCGCCGCCTTCAGCGCGCCGTATGCGTTCGCTGGGCGGGTATGAACATTCTCTCCGAAAGGTCTGCCGAGGCTGCCGAATGTGGCTATGGAGGTTGTGGTGATAATTTTCTTGACGCCCATGAGCGCGGCTGTCTCAAAAATATCCACAGCCGGAAGAACATCCTCCTCCACCGCTTCTACTGAGGTGCGGTGCCGCCCCAATGCAATGTGGATGCACCCGTCCTTTTTATACAAGCCATTTACGATCGCCTCGTGATCCCTAATATGGCCGTTTATGATCCTGATATTGGGATTTTGGGCAAACGAAGGTATTTTCCCTGGGTTTCTTGCCAGAATGGTCACTTTATGACCTCTGCTCAGCAGCTCGTTAACCACATAGGAGCCGATAAACCCGGTTCCGCCCGTTACAAATACATCCATAGTCTTTCATTCCCCTCAAGTTACGGATTTGCTTTACCTGCTACGCCTTGTTTTGCGGGGAGCTTTCCCCTATGGCCATCAGTTCGATTTTATTGCCGTCCGGATCATGAATCCACGCCTGACAATTGCCGTCAACCCCCTGCTCAGCCTCCGAGTCAATCTGCACGCCCTTGCCATGCAGGTATTCAACCGTCTGGAAAACATCGTCGCATTCCAGGCACATATGCTTAAAACCAGCGGAGTTCGGCCCTGTTTTGAAAGGCTCGTTCACTCCGTAAGACAACTCAATCGTTGTGACGGGATTGACGCGCAAAAAATTCATCCACGGATTTCCAGAGCCGTCCATTTTGCAAGCCTTGAATTCCCGGTCAATCTGGTTGAAGAACTCAAAGCCCAAAATATCGCGATAGAATTCCATAGACTTTTCCATATCGCGAACGACAAACGCCACATGTCCCAAGCCTGTGAAAACAATTCCGTCGTCTGTCGCTTCGGCCAAAGCGGGATCCGTCACTTTGCTCACGCAGAATTCAACCGCATTGCCACCCGGATCATGTATCCATATATTTTCTTTTTCAATCGCGGTTTTTTTAGCGGCTTCGCTTTCAAAAACGCCGTTTCGCCATAAACGCTCCGCCAGCGGCGCTATGTCGTCAACCGAGACCGCCCAGTGGCTGTAGCCGATTGCGTCAAAATCATACGCTTTTTCGCGATCCTTCACACCGTTGTAAAACAGCTCCAAAAACGCGCCTTTCGCGATTTTCAGGTAAACGATCCAAGGCTTGCCCTGGGGAGCGTCCAGTGCGAATGCTTTTTTCAGCCCTATTTTTCCGCAGTAAAATTCAAGCGCTTTCACCATATCGGTGACAGCCAGGGCATTATGCGCGATTGCCTTGAATATCATGAACAAACCTTCTTTCCAATATATACCGCTGGTTCATTTTGACAATGTCAGATTCAGAACGGCGTCTTTGCCGCTAAGCGTGAAATTCGCGGTTCCATTCGATGAGCGGATCCTGTAATCGCCGCGGAACCCGCAAAAATCAATCTCTCCGGCTTCGTTTGTCGCCAGCGAGGCCCTCGTCCACCAGTCGCCCTTTATTTTTTCCATCAACGCCTCATAAACTGGCTTTATACTGTTATCTTTTCTAATAATGCCCGCCGGCGCTCCAAGCCACATCCCGTCGGCTGGATCCCAAAAGGTAATCGCCTCAACGCTCGGATGCGCGAACAGGGCTTCATACATTTCTAGGGTCTCTCGCGCCTGGCGGTCTTCCCCCTCGGGAGTGCTTGGCCACTCGGGAACCTGCCAGTCATTCAGATCCGTGATATGGGAGGGCATAATATCTCCGGATATGATAGTGTTTTCGGTAAAATGCAACGGTTTGCCAAAATGTGAAAAACGCTCGAGCACCTCATTAATCTTTTCAAGGCCCCAATAACCCTGATGCTGGTGGGACTGAATGCCGATAACATCAATAGGAGCTCCCGATTGCAGGCATCCGTCAATCAATATCTCATAATTTGCAGAGACGTTGAAATCGTTTATCACAAGGGTCGCGCCTGGATTTGCTTTCCTCGCGGAGTTAAAGACCTCTCGGACTATGCTTGCGCGTCCGAGCTCCTTGCAAATGCGGGTGATCGCGTTGTCGTATTTATCGAAAATTGGCATAATGACGACCTCGTTGATTACATCCCAAATATCGACATCGCCTTTATACGTAGCGACGTCTCGGTCTATGCGCTCCAGCTGCCTGCGCAGGATGTCTTCATTGCTGTAGTTCATCAGCCAGTTGGCGCACATAGTGTGCCAGCACAGTGGATGCCCTTTGGAAAGCACATTGCGATCTTTCAGCCATTTAGCGGCGCTCATCATACGCCTCTTGTCCGGGTTGCCCTCCTCAGGCTCATAGCGCCCCAGATAAAAGGGAAGTGTAGCGTAATTCAAAAGCGCGGTGATTTTTTCCATGCGGTCTTGCAGGAACTCTTTTCGCCGGGGCGATATGGGTGTGCCGTCCCTGTTGCCGCCGACCAGTTCCTCGAGTTCAAAGCAACTGGTGCCGAATAAAAACTGGTGCCGGGTCTGGTCGATGCTGACCGGCTGATTCACGGCGGGGCTGCCATCCGGGTTTGATAATATTACTGTCAAACGGGATTTGCGGTGTTCATATTTACCGTCGCTCATTATAGCGCTCATTCCTTTACAATCGAATTGTTGAGAGCCGCGATTGGTTGCAGCGCTCCGCTATCCTTTCACGCTGCCCATGACAAGGCCTGCGGTGAAATATTTTTGCAGAAAAGGGTACACAACCAGAACTGGGATTGTCGCCAAAAACAGTTGCGCGGACTTTGTTGTACGCACATTGATCGCGTTTACGATGCTTTGCGCCTGACTCGAAAGGTTGGTGGTGTTGCGGAAGAAATGCTCTGGGTTTATGATGACCGTCTGCAAATAGGTTTGAAGAGGATAGTTCGTCTCACGGTTCATATATACCATTCCGTCGAACCAGGCGTTCCAATGATTTACAATGGAGAACAGGCCGACCGTCGCAAGCGCAGGCAGCGATACCGGCAGGATAATTCGGAACAGGGTGTCCATATAGCTGGCTCCGTCAATCAGCGCGGCTTCCTGAAGCTCCTTTGGGAGCTGGCGGAAAAAATTCATGACCACCAGCATGCTGAAAACAGGGATGGCGCCGGGCAGCACCAGAGAATACAGCGTGTCCAGCAGGCCGGTATACCGCACCACCATGTAGGTCGGGATCATGCCGCCGCTGAACAGTATGGTAATGATGAAAAACCACGCATAGATGCCGCGCGCGTGAAACTGTTCCTTTTCATGCGAAAGCGGATACGCGGTAAGGACGATAAGCAGCAGATTGGCGGCCAGCCCCAATCCCACACGCTTCACGGAGTTAAACAGGCTGTTCATAAAGGTATTGCTTTGCGTGATAAATTCATATGATTTTAAAGTGAAATCGATAGGCCAAAAAACGACCCTGTTCTGGCTTACCGCCATTTTGTCGCTTAAGGAGACGGCGAGCATATGAACGAACGGAAGCAGGCAGCTTACGCCTACTGCAAGTAAAAATGCAGTATTAAAGAAAAGAAACATTCTTCTCCATATGGATTCCTTGATCTTCGCAGGTTTCCTGGTCTTCACGGTACCTTCAAACCTCCCCCTAGAAAATGCGGTATCCGGCGAACTGGTCAGCCAAATAGTAAGACATGACAACGAATACGGATGAGATGACTGATTTAAACAACCCTATAGCCGTCGCGACTGAATACTGAGCCTGCTGGATGCCCAGGCGGTATACCAGCGTATCCAGTATATCGCCGGTACTGTATACCTGAGGGCTGTAGAGGTTATAGATCTGGTCGAATCCGGCGTTCATAAGGTTTCCGAAGCTCAGCACAGACATCAGCACCACAATCCCCTTCATCCCTGGCAGGGTAATGTGCAAAGTTTGCCGCCAGCGGTTTGCGCCGTCAACGCGCGCAGCTTCATACAGCGCGGGGTCGATGCCTGTCAGCGCGGCGAGATATACGACCGTGCCAAAGCCGAAACCTTTCCAGATATCGGAGACTATCATCGTAATCGGGAACCAATTCTTGTCTCCGAGGAAATAGATTGCCTCAAAGCCCAGTTTCGTGATGAACAGGTTAAAGATGCCTGTGGATGGCGACAGCAGATCGATCATCAGGCCTGACAAAATGACCCAGGACAGAAAGTTCGGCAGATAGACTAATGTCTGGAACAGCCGCTTCACCCGGACCTGCGCCACCTCGTTCAGCAATAGCGCAAAAAGCACCGGGACGATGATGCCGCCCGCCAATTTGAAGAAAGCCATATATACGGTGTTGAAAACAACTTGAACGAAATCAGGAGTGGCGAAAAGCGACCTGAAGTTGTTAAACCCGACCCATTCTTGCCCGATCATCCCGCGCGCCGGGATAAACTTCTGGAAAGCCATGGAAATCCCCAGCATCGGACCGTAACTGTAAATCAGCACCACGATAACGCTCGGGAGCAGCATCATATGCAACGGGAATTCTCTTTTGAATTTACTCTTGCTCATACAAAGATAATTCCTTTCTTATACTGAACTCCCAGAAAAAGCTAAATTGAACGACGGAAAAAGTTCCGCGAGGATAGCTTTTTATTGAAGTTCAGTATGATATGGTTTGAAGGGGAATATCCCCTTCAAACCCCAAATTCAGCTGCCGTCAGTTGTACATTTCGTTCATTTCCGCCGTTACCTCGGCACCGCCGGCATTCAGCCAGTCCGTGACGTACTTATCAAACAGGCTCATATCGCCCCCCATGATGATCTCCGTGAACGCCTGCAACTGGATTTTTTCCAGAGAGGGTCCCTTTTCGATCCAAGCCATGGGAAGAGCTCCTCTGAGCGCAGTTGCCTCTATATAGCCATTGGGTATATAGTTGTCTATAACAATCCATGTGGTGCTGTTCGGGCCAAGCTGGCTCCACTGGGCATATTGCATGCCGTCGGTGTTCTTGTTGTTTATATAGTCCATCACGAGATCATACTTGATTTTGCTTTTCGGCCAGGCATCAAAGATGCTTGGGTCATTTTTCGCGATGGCCTCGTTCGTCATTCTGGCCTCGCGCTGCTGCACGCCGGGGTCGGATATCCCAACCGGGGACAGCCGCCACTGGACATTATTCTCATACATCTCGAACTCTTCCATGGAACCCTGGTCGCCGTTGATATGCCTGGCCAGGTTCAGCATCTTCATCACGGCTTCCGGGTGTTCGCAGTTGGAGCTGACAAAATAATACTCATAAACCGGCCACGGCACGCCGATCCTCGGGGTAATGCCTTCGACTGTGGGGATCGCGTAGGGGATGTAAACCGCCTCCGGGTTCGTCCGGATGATATTCGGGAAGGGCCAGAAGCCATTCCAGACAGAGCCGTACATCATCCCTACTTTTTCCTGGTTTACGTCATCCTCAAGCTTCGACAGATCCTTTACGCCAAATTCCTTGTCGATCAGGCCGTCTAGGTACATGCCGCGCACATATTCGAGGGCGTCCCTTGTACCGGGCTGGAGAGCGGACCAGACAATTTGGTTGTTCTCGTCCCGCATCCACATGCCCGTGCCGCTCTCGCTGAAATTCAGCGCGGGCGTACCAAATGCCGATACGACGCCCAACATTCCGCCGTAGCTCTCGGAAAAAATATTCATTCCAAGTCCGAGACCGCTTGTATCATTCACCCCGTTGCCGTCAGGATCCTTGGTGGCGAACGCTTCCGCGATGGCGCGCATTTCATCCAGCGTCTTCGGCGGAGCCATGCCGACGGCCTTCAGCCAGTCATCACGGATCCACAGGAACGGGCTCTGGTTTTCAAGGCCGTCGCCTAAACTCGGGAATGCCATCTGTCTGCCGTCAATGATTACAGGGTCGAAGAAGTATTGGTTTGCTTTCTTGATTTCATTAACCTCATTGCTTGCGTAGTTGCTGACAACGTCTGTTAAATCCGCCAGCAGGCCGGATTCCCTAGCCTGTGTGAATATGCTGTAATCGCCTGTGAACAGATCCGGCAAGTCGCCGGCGGCCATAGACACATTGAGCTTGTTCCGGTACGCGTCGGTGCGTTCATCGGCGGACCAAGCTATCTCCAGCTTGATCCCCAGGTCTTCCTCTATCCTTCTTGTCCACGCGTTGTCGTCGTAGTTATCGTTGTTAAAGAACTGCTGATCCGGAACGGTTTCCAGCGCGTAAGTAAACGTTACAGGCGGGTCGTATTTCTCAAAAGCGAGAGGGTTTTCATCATCGGCATAGGGGCGTTTTGGCACAGTTGTGGAAGAAGCGGAAGATGCGCCCGCTCCATCGGAAGCGGAAGATGCGCCCGCTCCATCGGAGGCGGAAGACTGACTTGTCGTCTGCTGGTTGGCTCCGCCACCACAACCGGCCATAGCAATCATTATGGCCATAATGGCGGCGGAAACACGAGCCAGCTTGGAAATTGCTGAAATTTTCACAAAAATACCTCCCTGAATGATGCGTTTTTGTTACTAATGAAAACCATTATATATAAATAGCAATAAAAAAGATAGTTTAACCTTTTTACTTTTGTTTGTTTTGTCCATATTTTCGCGTGTCTTCACGATATTGATTCGGAGTGAGTTCCGTATGCTTTTTAAAAACGGTCGCGAAGTACTGGGGACTCTTAAACCCAACAGCCGTGGAGATTTCATTGATCGTCCACAGACTGTCCGAAAGCAGGTCGCAGGCCCGGTTGATCCGCTCGAGGAGCACGAATTCCGAAAGGTTTATCCCCTCCACATGCTTGAAAACGCGCGAGATATATGAAGCATTGTAAAACATTTTATCGGATATTTCGGTCAGTGAAAGATCGCTGCTGATATTGGAGCGCACATACCTCTTTATATTGTTGATAAGCTTTTCCAGCGATTTTTCCCCCAATTCCTCCTCTCGTCCATTTCCTAGAGTCAAAATTACAGGCTCCTCGGACACCAGACGGTAACGGGACAATTCGCTCAGCCGGACAACCCGGTTTTTCAGGTCGGAGAGCTTCGCGAAACGGGAGTCCAGTACAAAGGAAATCGCGCTGTTCAGCTTGTCCAGACAGACCTGCTGAATATCCTCCAGCAGGTTGCGCACTTTTACATTCATATTTTCCTGGCTGGGGCTTTCAGGGCGCGCGTTGTCCTTGGGCTGCATGATCCAGAAAATTTCCAGTCCGTCCTCGCTCCACTGCGCGATCCGGTATGTGTGCGACATATGCATTTTTATGAGGGAATACACGGGCGTAAGCCGCTGTATCCTCTCAGCCCCGCCGCCGCAAAACCTGCCGCACATCAGCAAAAACGGCCTGTCCACAAGAATCGGCAGTCCGTGCGCGTCAAAATCCGACTGAGATACGCTTTCCCATTCGATCCGCCCTTTGGCAACGCCGCCAAGAAGGATATTGCAGGCAAGCAACTCGATTTTGGCGCTGGATTCCTCCACCAGACTCCTTCCGCGCAGATCCTCCTCCATAGCTCGCAACTGAGTGCGGACAGCGTCCAGAATGACGTCATCGTCTTCGGTTTTCAGCAGGTATGTCACGCCGGGATACTTTTCAGCCTGATAGATATAATCAAATTTCCGGTAGCCCGTCAGCAGGATGACGCGGCATAACGGCCAGCTTTCGCGGATGCGCCCAATCAGCTCCAGCCCGGACATGCCAGGCATCCTGATATCGGACAGAACCACATCAATTTCTACTCTGCCAAGCCAGTCCAGCGCTTCCTGTGAGGTATATGCCTTGCATATCTCAAGATCGAGGTCGGTTTTCTGGGAGAACATCTCATAAAGCAAGTCCACTATATAAGGCTCGTCGTCAACCAGAAGCAGCCTTCTCATCCCTCATCCCTCCGCTCTATTACCAGACGCACTCGCACCCATCCGTCCGAATTGGTCACCTCAAGCCCGCTGCTTTCTCCAAACGCCAGCCGGAGGCGTCTGTGTATGTTGAGCAACGCGCCGGCGTCCTCCAGAACGGATGCGCCCTTCAGCGTCCCGCGTATTTTTTCCAGTTCCTCATCGGGAATGGGGCTGCCGTTATTGCTTACGCAGATGAAATGCGCCTCCCGCGCGAATTGAAATTTCACACGCAGCAATCCGCCATTCACTTTGCCCTCCAGCCCGTGCAGGTATGCGTTTTCTAGCACGGGCTGGAGGATGAGCTTCGGAACCTTGAGCAACTCCATTTCGGGCGGCAGTTTCGCGAATTCGATGTTGATACGGTCTTTGAAGCGCATAGCCTGAATTTTCGCGTATAAAAAAGCATGGCTTACCTCATCGCGCAGATCCACCATATCTGCGGAATTTTCGGTGATGTATTCAAAATATCCGCCTAAAAAACGGGAAAATTCCGTTGCGTTCGGGTCGCCGCTCTTAATCAGCCTGTGCAGAATAAAATAGCTGTTATACAAAAAATGCGGATTTATCTGCGCCTGCAACTGCTTGAGCTCGGCACGCTGGCTGTAAATGGTCTGCCGGTATACCTGATCGATGGTGGAGTTGAGCTTGTCCACCATCCCATTGAACTGCCGGTACAGGACTCCGAACTCATTGCGGGGCACCGCCTCGATATGCGTCGTCAAATCTCCGTTTTCCAGCAGGCGGAAATGATTGAGCAGCAGATAGACGGGTTGATTGATGTATTTCTGAATGGAATAGGTATAGATGAGCGTTGTAAGCAGAAAAATAAATCCTCCTATCCACATCCACAGCCTGTAGGGCTGAAGCGCGGCAAGAACCGTATATTCATCTGTATACCCCAGCAGCGAGAGGCCAGTCGTCTCCGAATCCTTACCGATAAGGAAATAGGGGGTGCTCTCAATCTGGAGGCGCCTGTTGCCGGCCTGCCATCTATCCAGCAGCCCGGGAAATATAGCCGCGTCGCCGCTGCTGGCAATCATCGCGCCAGTTTGGCGGTCATACAGAAAAAATCCGTCGGAATCTCCGGCGGTCAGGCTGGTGAGGCTACGTGCAATCCGCGAGTGGGACAGCGTCGCCTCTATAATGTAACCGTAGCGCGGCTGCTCGTCCGGATTCCTTCGGAGTAGCTGGGAGGGCAGGATTAGGGTCAGCTGTTCTTTATACAAGGGGGAGCGGCTTTCGACTGCTGCGCGCATGCTGGGGAGCCTCTCCGAAAAATCATCGGGCAGAGCGTCATAGATATACCGGCCGCCGCCGGGCGAGGAAATTATTCCCTTGATAGATGGTATATAAATGCTGGCGTCTTCAATATAATCGCTGCTGTTTTTAATATCCGCCAATTTTGCCTGAAGATTCCAGATAAGGACGATCCGCTGGAAATCATTCAGATATAGATTCAGGTTAACAAGGTCATTGAGGTTTGAATCAGAGATCAGGTTCCTCTGCATTCTCCCGATGCGCTCAAATTCCATCTCCATGTTGCGCAAAAAATAGCTGGACTGCGACTCGATGTCAAAGAGAAGTTTTTTTCGCAAAGCGTTCTCACTGTTCCAGTAAAAATACAGGCTTACAATTAGGAGCGGTATCGTCACCGCGACAAATATAGACATAAGCCGCCGGAAAATGTTGCTTCGGAATAATCGCGCGAACATAGCCGCACATCCCCTTTCCCGAAAATTTATATTCGCAACTGTCTCGGACATATCCCACACATATTATAATACACTATAATCCATGATTTTACAAAGTATAATATTGTGCGTTATGTATAAAATCTTTACGCAAATTCCTCGCAGCCTGATATATTCGTCAAAAAGTATATACATATGCATAGAATTTATGATAGAATTTGGAACAAGCCAGAGGCTCCCTGCGAACCTAGCGGAAACAGAAAAAATCAGAGGGAAAAGGATGTGCGTATCGTGGCTAAAATGAAGGTGGGCATTATAGGGACCGGCGGGCGTTCCGTCAGTTACATCAAGGCGCTCAAGGCGCTGAGCGAGGATTTTGAGCTGTGTTCCATGCGTTTTAGAACGCAGGAAAAAGCGGATCTGTTTAAAAAAGAGTACGATATACCGGCAACCACTTCAATGGATGAGTTCAAGAGCAGCAAGCCGGATTTTGTGGTTGACGTTGTAGGCTACTATGACGTCGGCAAGGCCGCTGCGGATCTTTTGCGAGACGACATCCCCGTGCTCGCCGAAACGCCTCCGGCGGCTACAGTTCAGGAGCTCTGTGATCTGTGGAATCTCAGCGCGGCGAAAAAATCCAAAATTCTTGTGGCGGAGAACTATTTTGAGGAGCCGCCTTACGCGGCAATGATAGAGGCTGTGAAGCGGGGTTATCTCGGCGACGCGCAGACGGTCACCGTCGCGAACACGCACGAATATCACGCGTTTAGCGTAATGCGGATCATACTGGACGAGATGAATTCCCCTCTCACAATGATAGGCAAAAAAATGGATCTGGAGCTCACCCTCACAAACGATCATGCCGGCAACTCGATCCGCGACGGAAGTATTGAGATTGCCGAGCGCTATCATGTTATTTTGAATTTCGCAAATGGAAAGACCGGGTTTTACGATTTCGCCATTTCGCAGTATTGGTCGGATATCCGCTCCTATTACATAATGGTTCAAGGTTCGCGCGGCGAAATCAAAGATAAGGATATCTGGTTTCTTGACAGCAATCAAATTCCTCGCCAATCCTGTTTTCACAGCAATCTGACGGGAGACGGCGGTCTTGTCTCCATCTCGATACGTGATGACGTTGTTTATGAAAATAAACTGCTCTCCAAAGGAATCGGAGATAATATCGGCGTTTGCAGCATGCTGCTAAACATGAAAAACTATCTGGAGACCGGGTTTGCTCCCTACCCGTTTGCCGATGGCCTGCAGGATGCGTATCTCACAAAGCTGCTTCACGAGTGCGGCAGCCGGCCATTCGAACTGATACAGTCCGAAAAAATGCCTTGGCAAAAGTAAAATCCTGTATATCGCGCGGGCAAGCATTTTTATGATGTATAGGGGAAGGCGGGACAACTCAAAATGATAAAGGTAAGGATGCGAAACGCTGTCGGAGGCTCTCTTCTCAGGGATGAGCTTCATACTCTGTACGCAGCCGATATGAAGCATGTGCCGTTCAAGCGCAAAACTGAGGTGAAAAACGACGGCGAGATACTCGTGTACGCCCCCGGATACCCAGTCATATTAAACGCGAAAATTGTAATTCCGGGCTACGGCTTCATGTGGGTTCAGGCGGATAATTGCGGCAGGGGTTACAGCTCTGGCGCGGCGATCGAATTCGTCCGGGAAGCCGCAGTGAGCCGCGTTTATGAAGTGGAGCGCGAGCTGAAAAAGGGAGGCTTTGCGCCTTCGTCAAAATGCCTTTCAAAACTGAACGACGCGAAAACCCTTTTGGCACTGGCCGCAACATCAGCCAGCGCCGCCGACTTCAACATAACCGCGCTTGCGGCAGGGCTATGGGCTGGTGAACTCGCCGTTCTGGAACGAGCCAGATTTCGTATAGCCACTTCCGGCGCACGCGGGAATTTCCTGTTTGGCTGCGCGGGTTTTGATTACCCTTACAGCGAAATCCCAAATGGCAAGGAATTGTTTGATTCCGCATTCAATTACGCAACCCTGCCCTTCTATCTCGCCGACATGGAACCGGAGTACGGGGCGCCAAGATATGAGCGCATTGACCGGCTCCTCGACGATCTGACCAACGCGGGCATCAAAACCAAAGGACATCCGCTGTGGTGGGCTCATGCGGCTTCCTGGCCGAAATGGGCCATGGATCTGAAATGGGAGGACGGCACTGTCCAGAGAGAGCTTCACAGGGTTGTCAAACGCCATGTTGAAAGGTATAGGGGGCGCATTGATTTATTCGACGCCATAAACGAGGCGCATGACTGGTGCAATGTTTGGAATATGAGCCAGGATGAGCTTGTAGAAATGACAAAAATGTGCTGCGACGATGTTCATGAGGCCAATCCGGACGCGCGGGCTGTCGTAAACACATGCTTCATGTTCGGCGAGAACGCGGCTGACGGCAAGGTGCAGTGGGGCGTTGTGAACGAAAGGAATATGGTGCCCTACACATATCTAAAAAAGTGCGAGGAGTTCGGCTTTCAATATGAGGTCATTGGCATGCAGCTCTATCTGCCATCAAGGGATCTTATGGCGATTGACAGGCTCTACAGCCGTTTCGCGGAATTCGGAAAGCCTATGCATCTCACAGAGCTCGGCGTACCGTCGCATAAAGTGGACATCCCGCTGTCGTCCCGCGAGGGCGACGTTTACTGCCTCAGGTATATGTATAACGGGAATTGGCGCGAGTTTGATTGGAGCGAAAGGCTTCAGGCCGACTGGCTTGAGGAGTTTTTCACTCTCTCATATTCCCGTCCCGAAATAGAGGCTCTGACATGGTGGAGCTTCTATGATCCGGCATCCTATATCCCCGGCGCGGGGCTGATCTTCGAAAACGGCAAGCCAAAAGAAGCTCTTTTCCGATTGAGGGCCCTCAGGGAAATGTGGGGGCATAATTTGGATAAAGGATGATAGAAGAAAAGGGCGGCCATTTGAAGCCATTAAGCCTGCAGGATTGCTGCGGGAGCCGCTCCTCGCGCCGCTCCCCGCGAGGAAGTGCGGCTTGCAAGTGCTGAAAGGCTGGTGATTCCTAGCGCTGTCGCTCTTAATTGCGCAATATGCTTTTAGCCTATAAAATGCCTAATTATAACCAAATAGGACTGTTGCGCATTTAAGACTGTCAGCAATAGTTCAAATAGCAGCCGCGGCATTTTTCGAAGTTTCGGTTGCTGATTGGCGAATAAATCAAAAATCAGCCAGACAGTCACGTTTGTTCTTCGTTGATGGCTAGAATGCAATTTTCCTTATTGCAACCGTCCAGGAGGTCATTTCCCAGAACTTTGCCGCTTTTGACGCACTACTCTTATGTCAGGACTTAACCCGCTCTGACAACCGACGCAGGTTCATCCTGCTCTAAGCAGGACATGATTGCGAGCCGTAACCCGCCGTCCGATTAAAAGTGTTTATTCCATGCTTTGAAACAGCACGCCGATGCTGCGCTTGAGCAGCTCCTGCGTGTATTGCATGTTGCCCGCCGTATTGCGCGATATCTCCTTTGCCGCAATAAAATCAAACCGGCCCGTTTTCAGTCCTTTATCATCCGGTTGAAGCTATCGCGCCTTAAGATGCCGGTTCCTGATTCCGTCGTCGATATAGCCGTCGACGAATGTCCGCAGTGGGTTGCTCTCGGAAAAATCTGTGCAGTAGGATATATTGTTTACCAGGGAGGATGCCTGCTTCTCCCGCTCCGTTGACGCCCTAGCGTAAAAAGCCACCCGTAGCGGCAAGTTGCCGATACTTGCACCGTAATGCAGAAGTTACCGTATTTGGCATGCATCCATGATGCGCTCTCTCCTTAGCGACCACATCATATCTATACTGATTTTCATAGAAACCCCTACGAAGCTTCGCTTCACCGCTAAGGATGAAAATATTAAGCCATTTGTGTGTTTGAGGCATGGACAAATGTCCATAAAATGTATTTTCGTACTAAACCGCCTTTTTTGGAGCTTGATTATACAGCGAGCGCGAAATGCCGATATCGTCATTTCGCACCGTACAATGGACAGTTAAGCTCCAAAAAAGGAACATTTAATGTAAATCGGTATATATCTTTGCAGTAGTCTAGGTTATCAGGAGAATGATTGCATGTATCCTCAGCAATAAGTTTCTGCTCATGAATGCTTTTCAAAAGCGCTGTCATGATCCCAAGGTTGGCTTTTTCAGTCATAGTGATTCCCTCCATTGGAGAAAAGATAAATTTTGTCCTATGCTTGCGAAACAAAAATCCTGAAATCAAAGATGTTATCCAAAGCATCGTGGCATTTGGGGCGGACTGGCACGAGTATGCGCTTAGTTTAAACCTGCCAAGGATCTAATGCGCCAATTGAGTGGAGGCTGCCCTATATGAAAAATGGAAAGAAGGGATCAAGACCGCATAAAAATGGTGCATTCGAGTATATGCTTAAGGGCTCCCAAGAAACTGAAAAGCAGATTTTACGGAAAACGAGGATGTCTGGACGCGAGAAATGGAAATTGCCCTCCATTTCATCTGTGCATGGCAGCGGAGCAAGCCCAAAACCAATCAGAACACTCAAAAATCGGCGCCGCTTAATCACTGCGCCGATTTTTGAGCAAAATAATCTTATCCCGCTTACGCCTTTTTTCTGAAGGCTTTTTCTCTGGGACTTCAAGAGCGTCGCTTCGATGCCGCCGCTTCAAGCGCGGCAATGACAAGAGGCGCTATCTCATAGATATCCCCCGCCAAAGGCGCATCCGCAATTCTAAATATCGGCGCGCCTTCATCGGAATTGACGCTTGCAATTTTCGCCGCTCCCTTTATTCCCGCTTGGAACTGCACTGATCCAGATATCCCGAAGGTTATGAGCAGGTCAGGAGAAACGGCTTTGCCGCTTAAGCCTATCTGCTTTCCCTGAGGCATCCAGCCGCGCTCCACCAAAGCGCGAGAGCACATGAAGCCCGCTTTCGCAAGGTTTGCGAGACGCTTGAACATCTCCAGATCATTTTTTTCCCTTACTCCCGCACCTACGGCGACAATCACCCTCTTCTGGGACTCATCCTCTTCAGGCTCCAATGCGGTTAGCAGAGATTTCGCAAGCCCTGAAAACAGCTTGAGCCTTGAAGCATCCCTGCGCAGAATGCGAGTTTTTCCATTAATCGGCTGGCTGGGAATAAGCGTCGCTCCCATTCTAACTGTCGCCATCTGAGGCCTTGCATAAGGAGTAATTATATCGGCCATGACATTTCCTCCGAAAGCGGGGCGCGTTTGAACGAGGATTCCCACGCTGTCGATTCGCAAGGCGGTGCAGTCAGCTGTAACGCCGGTTTTAAGCTTCACTGCGGCGGAGGGCGCAAGGGCTCGGCCTTCGGGAGTCGCACCGATAAGAACGGCGCTTGGGCTTAGAAACTCAATTATATCCAGCAGCGCTTCTGAATATATAGTTTCGTCAAATATGGAAAATGCCTGGTGCTCATATACGAACACGCAAGAGAGTCCCAATGCGGAGAGCTCGCCATCAAGCGAAGGGGAAGACTCATCGGCTATAAGGACGCCAAACGCCTCGCCGCCGGAAGATAAAGACAAATCCCGCGCTTGACAGGCAGTTTGAAATGAAATGGGGTGAAGGCGGCCTTCAGGGCCTTTCTGAAGGCAGGCTAATATGTCATTCACGCCGCGCGTCCCTGGACTTTACTATTAAACCCGCGATTATCTCAGCGCAAGCGCCGGCTGGATCTCTAACAATTTCCGCCTTCTTTTCCATGGATGGAGCGTACACGCGCTTTACCCGCGTTGGAGACGCAACTAGGCCGTAAAGCGACTTGTCTCTGCAATTCAAGTCTTCAAGCCCCCAAGTCTCTATGGTTTTTCTTTTTGCCTCAAGTTGCGCTTTGAGGCTGGGCATGCGGGGGATCGCAGCCTCGCGCCCGATTGCGGCAACCATCGGAAACTTGGCAAAAACCGCAGCTGATGCGCCGCTTAGCTCTTGAACGAAAATGAGCGAGTCGGTCGAGATTTCAACGCGCTTAACCCAGCCGACGGATGGAATCCCCAAGTGGGCCGCAAGGGCGAATGGCGTTTGGGCGGTATCACCGTCTGTCGTTTGCTGGCCGCATAGGATAAGATCAGCTCCGCCTAGCTTTTTTATGCCCTGGGCAAGCGTAAATGATGTAGCATAGACATCCGAGCCGGCAAATGCCGGGTCGCATAAGAGAACCGCCCGCACGGCTCCCATGGCAAAAGCCTGCGTAAGAACGCTTGAAGCGCTGGACGGCCCCATGGACAGAGCGGCAAGCTCTCCCCCGAATGCGTCCAAGATTCTGGCGGCGACTTCCAAGGCGCAGACATCCAAGGGATTCGCGGCGCTTAAAGAAGCCGCTCTGATCAGAAGGCCCTTCTCAGGATCCATGGATGCGCCTCCCTCAGAAGGCACTTGCTTCACGCATGCTACAATCTTAATAGGCTTCATTCAGGCGCCTCCCCAAAAAGCTGCTGGACATGCGCCTCCATAAGAAGGCACTTGCTTCATGCATGCTGCAATCTTTATGAGCTTCATTCAGGCGCCTCCAGAAAAAAGCTGTTAGACATGCGCCTGCCTTTATCAAAGGGTTTGAAGCACTCTTCCATCTCTGGCCGCAAAAAATTTTTTGCGAGCTTCCTGTTGACTTTTCCCACGCCATAGTCGGAGCAAGCCGCGCCTCCGGATTCCAAGGCGAACCTTGCCAAGATAATGCGAAACTCTTCGGCGCCAGAAAGCTGATTCAATGTTGGCAAAAGACATACGCTAAAGCGCCCATCTAGAACGCTTCCATGGACGAAGCCCTTGATTCCCGATTCTTTCAGGTTCAAGCGGCAGATTTTCCAAGCCTTCTCCACAGATGCCGAGCCATAGAAATTATCGGAAGATATTCTGCAAACCTGCGCTTCGCCAGTTCCGCCGGAGACAGAGAGTGTGTTTCCAAGTTCCATAAGGCTGTGATGCAGGCTCTGAAACTTTTCAATCTCATTTGGGGCGCTCCCGGCCCAGGTGTCTTCTTCTCGCCCTCCCATCCGGGAAAAAAGCTCCAGCTGCTCGAATAAGGCCTCCTCCAAGGCATCAGAATCGTCTCCGGCAATCTCGGCGTAAACAGCGGCGGCATTCGGAAACGGCGGCAGGGCGGCGAGAGAGGGAAGGCGCAACCTTCCCTCGTCTAGAATGCGGACGGCGGCTTCATCCATTATTTCACATGCGTGAAGCATCCCTCTCCATCTGCGGAGCTCCGCCGCAAAGGCCAAAGCCTCGTCGGAGGATGGGAAGAAGTATGCCGCTGACCAAGTTATGTCCGGAATCTTTTGCAGGCGCAGAGTAATTTCAGCCGCAACGCCGAGCCTTCCTTCGCTTCCCGCAAGGAAATCTATCAAATCCATCCCCGGCGCGGGAAATTGGGAGAAAAGCGGATCTTTTCCGTTCACGCGCGGAATGGACAATCCGTTTGGAAGCTTCAAGCCGTCCGCGCCGAAGACATGCTCGCCGCGAACCGCCGAAATTTGCCTTCCGTCTGGAAGAATCCAGGTAACGCCGCTGACGTTGTCCGACATGGAGCCGCAGGAGATTGAATTTAGCCCTCGAGCTCCAGAGGCGAACAGCCCGCCTAAGGTCGCCGTTTTTTCACTGGGGTTGGGGGCGAAGCCCATGTGGTTTTCTCGCACGGCTTCGAGGACTTGAAGGTTTTTCCCCAGCCCGCAAGGACGCATCAGGAACTGCTTGGCGTCTTTTAAAGGAATTCCGGATTGCGCCTTGAGAAAAAAAGAAGCATTGCCTGCTTCAAGCCCTAGTATGGCATTCATTCTGCCAGTGCTTAAGGCAAGCCCTCCAAAGGGCACGCTTCCTCCGGCAAGACCGGTTCTGGCGCCTTGGATGCTGACGCTTAAGCCTCTTTCATGCGCTTCCTTTATTTCTTTGGCCATCTCGAGCGGGGATGAAGGCGTTGCCACCCAGTCAGCCCGCCCTTTCAAGCGCGATTCATCAGAAAGCCAGCTTTCGTTCATATCTGTGCAAAGTTTCAAAAATATCCACTCCGAAATGAAGGCGCTGCAATGATTTAGGAGATTTTGCCCGCTGGCGCTGACATTCTTAACTGCGCGAATTCAGCGCTTTCAAGGTGCGAATTGCCGATATTAATCGCGCTCGCTGTGAAGTCGCACTTCAAAACAGGCATTTTCAATTCACTCAGCAGGGTCAAGATAAATCTAGAATTTCATATGCGCATCCTTTATAATGGGCGCGCATTTAAGCATATCAGTGACGTCTTATCCGCAACCTTTGTCGGCATCGGAGAGGATCTCCTCCAGGCGCTCAATCGCGCTGGGGGCGTCGGCGATGATGCCGTAATCGGATTTTGAGAATATCGGAGCGTCAGGATCGTTGTTTACAGCTATCAACCTCTCGGAATCTTCCACGCCGGCCATGAACGCCGCCGCGCCTGAGGCGCCAAAGACAACGCAGGCCTTAGGGCTGGCGGCAATGCCCGACTGGCCGACTACCAGTTCCATAGGACCCCATCCGTTTATGGCGGCAGCTCTTGTGAGACCTGCCGCTCCGCCAAGCTTCCCTGCTATTTCCTGAAGCCTTTTAAAGGCGGCAGGGCCTTTAATTCCTCTTCCTCCTACCAGAAGAAGCTGCGCGTCCTCCAAGGAGCTTGCCTTAGAGCGGGGAAGAATGCGCTCTTCTATAAAATCAGCCTCAACATCCGGCATCGGCAGAATGCGAATTGGGGCGAATGAATCAAAGTTCCCGCTATAGATCTTCGATGGGCGGGCTATGAGCACTTGATTTTTTTCAATAGGCCTGAACAGATCAAGGTGCGAGCTTGCCGCCCTCATCTTTGCGCAGGGCATTCCGTTGAAAAGCGAAACGTCGACCAAGCCTGAGACTGCCGAAAAACCCAGCCGGTAGCTGAGGCGGATGGCGGATTCCGAAGAGGCCGCACCGCTTTCGGCAAGTACGATGTCTACTCCCTCCATTTTCGCCAAATGCTCCATCCAGATAGCGCACTTGATTGCGAAGCCTCCGCAATTGGTTGCGAAGCCAGCTTCGCAATTGGCGACGAAGCCAGCTTCGCAATTGGCTGCGCTTGCCGTCTCTGGACCGGCCCAAATATGCGATATTCCGCTTGGCACCCGGAGATTGCCCACATCAGACGCGCTAGGAAGCCATAGCGAGCATTTATCGGCATTGAGTCCCAAAGCAAGCCCCCAAAGCCTGCGAATGGATTTTTCAAGATGGGCGGAAGGAAATGCTGCGAGAGCCAGCTTCACGAGAAACCCCCCAGCGCTTTCAATATCATTATGGCTGCGTCTGCGGAGCTTTCGGCTGGAAGCATAGTAGTTTCACGCCTTTCATCCCTTGCCTGGAAATGAAGGGCGGAGATTGGGGGAGCCGAATCCGCGGGAAGCGCCTTTGGCTTTTTGTTGCCGCAGGAAAGCTGATGGCGCAAGGTTGCAGCTCGAAGCGTGGAGACAGGGCTGTTTCCCACAGCAGCTACAAACGGGGGCCTTGCTTTGACTATCCTGTACTCAGAATCTACGCTGCGCTTTATTTCCGCCATGCCGTCCAAAGGTTCAATGGATTCAACGCAGGAAAAAAAGGGGAGTCCTAGGCGGCAGGCGATTAAGGCGGGAACGGCGCCGGAATCCGCGAATCCGGCTTGCAAGCCCGCTAGCACCATGCCTGGAGGAGCGCTTTTTAGAAAATCGGACAAGAGCCTTGCAGTTTCTTCGGGATTGAATTCGACATCGGCGTCAAGCTGCACCACTTCATCAAACCCGGCGGCAAAGAGGGATCTGGAGATGAATGCCGGAAGCCGTCTTGATAGAGTCAGGGCGGTGCACCGCGCCGCTTCGCCTGAAAAAAGCAGCTTGTCCTTCAGCCGCAGGCCTATCTCTAAGGCTGATTCGTCAAACGAGCCTAGTATGCGTCCTGCATAGTCCAAGTCGGTTCCAAGGGTGAACTGGTTCCAATCATCTGGAAAAACTTGCTCAAAATCGGGCAGCGCTTTGAAGCATACATAGATTTCCATAATGCTATTCCTCAATTTTCAGCAATACGCCTTTGTTCATTATTCTGTTCGGATCAAGAGCCTCCTTGATCTTTTCCAAAAGGATGTAGGAGCTTCCGTGCTCTTGCGGCATCCACTGCGTGCGATACTTTCCAGAACCGTGGTGGTGGGCGATGCTCCCGCCCCTTTTCAGAGTTTCCTCCATAATCACCCTGACTATATTCATGTAGATGGGCCTTGCGTTTTCCGCCTTGTCGACCATGGCTCCAAAGGAGAAGTAAATGTTCGTGCCTGTGGTGTAGCTGTGCGACGAGTGGCCGGAAACGACGACGAGGCTTTCCGACTCTTGCGGCAGGCGCTCAAGTACCGCATCGTAGATTTCTCCTATCTTGGACCAAGTCGCTGAGATCTCGCAGGTGTCCGCCACAGCCCCCATTTTGTAGTAATCGAAATGGTCGAGCCTTCCGCAGACGTCATTTCTGTGGATTAGCCAGCGTTGGACCGGCCTTGCTCCGAGATCTGCGGCGCCGAAGCCTTTTAGAATCTCTTTGACGCCTTCTCCTGTCGCGGCGGCTAAAGCTTTCGGCCCTTCGGCTATGACTAGAAGGATGCAGTTGCCTTCCGGCGCGATATTTCCAAAGTCTCTTTCCATTTCAACCGGATCATGCAGCCTCAGCACCGCTGGATGCCAGCCCGCGGACATTATCTCACGAAGCGCGTCAAGCCCCTTATGCATTGTGTCTATGCCGAAGGCGCCCATCCAGCGGTTTTCAGGCGCGTATCTGAAAATCTTCAGGGAGACCTGTGTTATGAAGCCGATTGCTCCTTCGGAGCCAATGAATATCTGGCGCAAATCTGGTCCCGCAGAGCGGCGGGGAACATTTTTTATCTTTATAATGCGTCCGTCGGGCAGAACAGCCTCCAGGCCTAAAACCATATCCTCTATCCCGCCGTAAAGGGTTGAAAACTGGCCTATGCTTCTTGTTGCGACAAGCCCTCCTATTTGCGCCATCGGAAGAGACTGCGGGAAGTGGCCTGTCGTCCAGCCGCGATTATTCAGGTAATTTTCCAAGTACTCCAGGGAAACTCCGCAGGAGGCTGTAACGAAAAGATCTTTTTCGTTTAGTTCTATCAGTTCGTTCATCCTGCTTCCGTCAACGATGACTCCGCCTTCTACGGGCTCGGAGCCTAAAGAAACGCAGGAACCCCCGGTGCGCGGCGCGGCGTCCGCGCCGTTCGCGTTGAGGAATGCCAAAAGACTGGAGACTTCCACGGAATTTCGCGGCCAGGCGACGCAAGCCGCCTTAGGCTCCCAAAATTTCCCGTCTCCCCGCTCATATTGGCGAAATCCGATATAGTCCCTGGAGCATTCCCGTAGCACGGCGGGATCAGAAGAAACCTGATCCTCTCCGATTAATTCGGCAAGCGCTTGAACCAATGCGGATGATTCCATCCCAAAGCCCTCCTTTATCCTGGCTTTATATGCATTCTGCCAGTTCCATGCTTCGCGACGCTATGATATCCGCGCCGGTGCGGCAGATGTTTTTTACGATTACTTCTCCGCAGGCCACAGGAGCCTTCACCTTTAGAGCATAGAGTTCTGAAAGGCACTCGAACACGGCGGATTTTGGGATCTCTTTTGAAGTTATGACCGGCAGTCTCGGAAGAATGCCCCCTGTTATCTTAATGGTGCTCGTAAGCATCCTGGTAGGGGCGGTGTGCTCGCTAATGCAGTAGGCCTCGCCGCGCTTGCATAGGTTTCCGCTTACGAGGGCCTTGCCGTCGCGTTCTTCGAGCGTGAGCCTGCAGCTGCTGGGGCATACGATGCAGATGTATTGCTTGGACATAAGCCGGCCTCCTTTCTAAAGTCGAGTTGTAGAAACCTGATTGCGTAAAAAATGCCTCCCTCTGCATCAGCTGATTTCCGCAAAAATCGGAGATTCTCCGCCAGCTTCAACCTCAACGTAAATCATTTCGGGAGGAGAGGGATTTTCAATCCGCTTTGAATAGAGAGTCTTATTGTCTTGCGTGAACCGCAGCTTGGCTGTTTTTTGAGGTTCCTTGACCCTGAGGAAAAAAGTCTGCTTGCAGGATGTTGCTTCCTTTGATAGCCTCTGAGGAACAATAAAGCTTATGTTTCCAATCGTTTTGACAGGCTCGTACCCGTTTGGACGGAGTTCTCCCCTCAAATATTTCGCGGCGCCTCGCGCCGCCATCTCGCCTGAAAGGGAGACATAGTCGACTAAATCGAAGACAGCCGCAACGTTTCCCGCCGCGAATATTCCTGGTATGCTTGTCATGAAATCGCCGTTTAAAACAGAGCCCTTGGTTTTGGGATCAAGCTCAACGCCCGCTTTTAATGACAGCTCGTTTTCGGGAATTAAGCCGACCGCAAGAACCAGCAAGTCGCATGGTATGATTTCCTCTGTGCCCGCGATGGGATTTTTGCTGGCATCCACATCAGCCACTGTTACGGCGCTGACTCGGTTTCTGCCGTGTACGCAAGACACTGTTTTGGATAGATGCAATGGGATTCCAAAATCATCCAGGCACTGAACCAAATTCCTGGAGAGTCCGCCGGGATTCGGCATTGCCTCGTATACTCCCTTTACCTCTATGCCTTCAAGCGCCATGCGTCTGGCCATTATAAGGCCTATGTCTCCAGAACCCAGAATGACTGCGGTCTTTCCAGGAAGATAGCCTTCTATGTTTATATAGCGCTGCACCGAACCGGCCGTCAGGACGCCTGCAGGGCGATCCCCGCAGATGAGAGCCTGATGGGCCGTCCTCTCTCGGCAGCCCATGCAAAGGATAACCGCCCCGCTAATTATCTCAATCATGCCAGACTCCTTGCCGCAGGCATAGATTTTTTTATCAGGGGACACCTCCAGCGCCATGGTTCCAAGCAGCGCGTTTATCCCGCCTTCTAAGGCAATCCTGTCTATGAAAGCTTGAGCGTACTGGTTTCCGCTTAAGCGCTTCTTGAACCTGTGGATGCCGAAACCGTCGTGTATGCACTGCCGAAGTATTCCGCCCAGTTCCGCGTCTCGCTCAATCAGCGTCGCTTGAAAGCCTGCTCGCCTGGCTTCAAGCGCTGCGGCGAGGCCTGCGGGGCCCCCTCCGATGATTGCGATATCTGTCCTTATAGTTTTCATCGGACAGCCTCCGTTTCTGCTTCGAGTCGATTCTTTGAAACCAGAATGTTAGTGCCTTCGCCCTTTAAAGTTATGTCCTCCCAGGGTTTGCCTGTTTCGCGGGCTAGAATCTCCAGAATACGAGGCTGGCAAAAGCCGCCCTGGCAACGTCCCATTCCGGCGCGGGTGCGTCTTTTTATGCCGTCTATGTCCATTGGGGGCAGCGGAGAATTCAAAGCGTCCAATATCTCGCCTTCGGTTATGGTTTCGCATCTGCATATGACATTTCCATATCTGGGGTCTTTGTCTATAAGGGCTGTCTGTTCCTGCCTGCTCAAGCGCCTGAACTCCACAGGACGCTTCCTGAATGGGCTGTAGGCTTCATTCGGCAGAAGAGGCGCGCCGGATTCATCAGACGCTTTTTTAAGGATCCCTTCAACCATCTCTGCTATCGCGGGAGCGGCTGCAAGTCCTGGAGACTGGATTCCCCCGACATTTATAAAGCCTTCCGTGACGGGAGACATCTCTATGAGGAAATCCTCCATGTAATCTGAAGGCCTCTCTCCCGCAAATATCCTTATGATGTCGCTGTAGGAGACTGAGCCTCTGCCCATGGCGTAATCCAGATCCTCGCGCGTAACCGCAAGATCATCCTTGTCGGGAACCTCGGTCGCTGACGGACCCATAAGGACATTGCCTTCAGGGGTGCAACACATGCCGCCGCCTTTGGATTCGGGATTTTTTTGAGCCTGAGGCTTGCTGTAAACTTCTGTCAGGCAGTCGAAGTCAGGTTTTCTGGATTTATCGAGTATGGCTATGACGCCTTTTCTCGGGTGAATCGTATAGCATGGATCGCCTGCCATTTCGGATATTTCGTCGGCGTAAACGCCTGCGCAGTTTATTATGAATTTTGCATTTATAATTCCCTTGCTTGTTACGGCGCCGGAAACTTTCCCGTTTTTGCGGAGAATGTCCGCGACTGTCGCTCCGAAGATGAACTTGACGCCATTTGCAGCGGCGTTTTCGGCTAGGGCGACAGCCACTTGATATGGTTCGACCAATCCCATGGAAGGAAGCCATAGCGCGCCTGCTATGTCGTTTATGCCCAAACGGGCGAAACCGCCATCTATTTCGCGCGCCCTTTCGGCGCTTACGATCTCCGCCCCGTCCACTCCGTTTAATTTCGCTATGCCGTACGCCTGCTTGAGAGCCGGCATAAGCTTTGCGTCGGTTATGGCGCCCATAGCGCCGCAGCGGATAAGATCAAAGTCCAGTTCATGGGCCCACTGAGTATACATACGGTTCCCTTTCACGTTGAGCTTCGCTTTGAGAGTCCCCGGCTTGACTGCATGGCCGGGATGAATATTGCCGTTGTTGGCTTTTGTGGCGCCGGCGGACACATCGCCAGCCATTTCCGCGACGCAGACTTTAAGCTTGTACTTTGAAAGCGTCCGGGCTATCCCGACTCCGGAGATGCCGGCTCCAATGACGAGAATGTCAGCATCCTCAATGACGCCTTTCTGCCAGCCAGCCGCAATATGCGGAGAATAATCCTTCTTTGCCGGTGCGCCGCCAGCGCTCAAGCGGTTGACTACATTTTTAACCCCCGGCTGCTTGGCGGCAAGATGGCCGATGCCTACAACTTCATCCCAATTGCCGCATTCTCCCGATAAGGTCAATATCCCTCTGGCATCTATCCCGCAAGATATTTTGGCTTGCGGATGCACTTCCCTCAATAGCTCTTCGAACTGCAGAAGCATTGCCTGCACCCCCTAAAAATAAGGTGATGAAATAAGCTCGTTGTTAAGTACAATTTTTTGTACTTATACTCTAGCATGTATCTATTTCAATGTCAAGGAAGTCGAGAAGCCAGAGCATATTTAAAAGCTATTGCAACACTTTGATATTCCCGGCATATATTATAGAAGGCGCTCAATTAAAGGGATAATTTGAAAAACTGTTTGCAAGTCAAATATCTTAGGTCATTTAGCCTGAATGCCGCATGCAGCCGTCGCGCTTAAATCGGAGTCCGAATATCGGCTTCCGCGTCCTATAATAAGACTCCAAAATAGGCTGCTTCATATGCAAATAGGCATAAGAGAGATGAAAATGAGCGCCCTTAATATCTGCTGATTTGCACTGAAAGCCTTTTAGATGCATTTGAGAGCAAATCGGCATCACAGCATGTCAGCGCTGACAATGAGCAAGGGCTGACCGCAGGCGCAAGCTCGCAAAGCTTAAAGCGCTAGGAAGCGTTTGCAAACCCAGTTGGAGGCGGCTGAGAAAAGCGGGAGGTTTTTTATGGGTTTAGTAAAGTTCAAAAAGAATTTAACTGAGAGCCAGTACTTGGCTCTAGAGGAAAAAAATGCTGAGACCTTGTATTTTCTTTCCGATACCAAGGCAATCTATCTCGGCTCTGAGCAGTACGGAGGAGCTGATCTCAGCGAATGGCTGACGGACACGATTGACGCTTCCAGCACGGATCAACAGGTGCCTGTGGCATCGGCGGTATATGACGCCTTTTCCAAGATTGCGCCTGTATGGGATTCCGAGACGGCATCAGGAGATATGCTCAGCGGAGGAAATAGCGGCTCAAGTTCCGGCCAGTGGCTGGAATACATCAAGCAGGTAAAGACGACAGACAGCTGGACGATAGGATATGGCGTCTACGGAAGCGAGTCGTATTTCCAGTCTGATGGAAAAACCGCAAGATTCATTTTGCAATTCGTCACATCAGATTTTAGGTATGAATCCGAGAAGCGCCTGGCCAATTCTTTGATTATTGAGAGCCTTCCTAAAAAGCTGAGGCCCCTGACGAATGTGGAGATACCGTATACGTCCCACACCGATAGCGGCAACAGGGATGCTGTGCAGGGCGCGTGCGGCTCTCTCTACTTTGAAACTAACGGCAGAGTTTCCCAGTCCAATAATGTCTTGTCTTTAGAAAACGGGGGAGGCGGCGCAATCATCATGTTTTCTTGCGGGTGGTATCCTGTCGCTGAAGTTCCAGACGCTCCGCTGGAAGAGGATGACGAGTAAAAGGCTTGTAGCGCCGAGATTTGCGCCGGCGCGAGCTAGATATGCGCGATATGCTGATTTCCATATGAATCTGCCTGCTGGCGGCTTGAACATGCATGGTGAAGGTGGACAGTCAGCTGCAATGGGCAGATACGAGTGCAAATCAGTATAATTATAGGAAGTCAGAATTTAGAAGTTAAGAAATTAGCAATCAGGTGGAAAGGTTTATTCCAATGCTGATTGCATATGAAATATCCTGTTTTGGAGCTTTGCTGTGCAGGGCCTCTGGATAATCAAGCTCCAAAACAGGCGCATTTGGCTGCAAATCGGCGGCATAGCCATTTGCAATTCTAGAAATCTTAAATTTAAAGCGTTTTTTATGGCTGTTCAGGAACCCAAAGCCTCCCGCAAGAATTTGACGCTAAGGCATATCCTCCAAGCAGGGCATTTTTGAAAGATTATTTGACGCGAAGGATCTTTGACGCATCAGCGGTTAATGAATGATCTTGCGCCAAAATCAGTGAACTGCCTGCGCAACAGGATGCAACAACGCATCAATCCGCCAGTTTTGCGGCTGGATTAACGGTCGGTTCAATGCGCATGGCGATTTGCAGCCAAATATGCCTATAATGGTTCTTGACTGTATTCTGGCGCAGATATTCATAAATGCGTGAATTCAGCGCTCTCACTCTGTACAGTCAAGCTCCATTATGGGAAGTTTATATGAGATCAGCATAATCAGGGCGCTGATGCGCATGGAAGAGCTTGAGTTTTTGGGCTTGATTGCGCAATAAGCGATTATCAAGAGAATTAGCATAAACCTGGCCTATGCTGGACGAGTTCAGAAATACTGTGCTTGAGCGCGTCCTTCGACTACGTCTGCCTGCATCTGAGCTATCTCTGAATCCCTAAGGTATTTTCTGAGAATGTCTCCGATTGCCAGATTGTCTTTGTGTATAAGCACGCAGGGGCGCAACGAGTCCCTTTGATCCGCTATGGGCAGGGGCCAGGCATATATTCCTGGAGCCCTCATCCATTCGTCGTTGTTGAAGACGACGGCATCCACCGCCCCTGAGGAAAACAGGGCGTGGGATGTAGTGAAGGCGCATGGGACTATTTCAACATTTTTGCCCTGGCATAGATTGAGAGTCAGCATGTACTGATCGGTGCTCTTGGGATCTGCAGCCATTTTCATTCCGTCTTTGACTTCGCTGACGCTTGGATCCCTGGTGCAGAGTACATAGGGCTTGGCATAGAGGCTCGCGCTTAGAGCGGTTGCCGCTGCAAGCTCTGGATGCCTCTCAACATGAACCTGCGCTGATTTCTCGGATACAACGACAAAGTCGTACACTCGCCTGAGAAGCGCATCCACTCGGTTTTCTGCAGCTTGTACGAAAGCGAAGGTGAATGGCACTGGACAGTCGTTCATCATCCTGCAAATGCCGGTTGCGAGCCCGGCAAGAATAAGCGTGAGAGGAGTGGGCATCGAGCCGGTTATAAAGTTCAAATTTCCAAGCCGGAATAGTGCGGGTACGTCTATAGCTGATATGAAGGTCCCCATCTTTCCTTTCTTCAATAGACAGACGCCCCCTTCATCCTGAAGATGCTTCAGGGCGTTTTGCACTAATCCCCTGGACGAACCTGTAAAGTCAACAAGCTCTTGAAGAGTGGGTATCCTGTCTCCTGCGCTGGCGCCAATGAGGATCCTTGCAATTGCAGTAATTACATACCAGGTCTTTTTATACTGCGGGTTGTTCATATCAGTCGCCGATGCCAAAAAATCATGAAACCTTATAGCAAGAGGCCGCTTGTCTGTCATTCGTCCGCTATTTCAAGCTTCACTGCGCATTTACGCCGAAACCGCACCATTAGGCGTCTCACATCATCCCATGAGCGCTCAAATTCTCCGCGACGATTGCTTCCGGCTTGCCTCCCTATACCGATATTCAGTCAAATGCACCTATTTTGAAGCTTGATTGCGCTCTTTCACGTTGAATAATCAAGCTAAAATCGGAACTATCTATGCAAATCAGTATATATTGCAGGTTTTTTGGCATCGTCCCCCCTTCATCGCATTTTTTATTTCGCTCTGACTGCCTCTTTCGGAATTGCCTGATCATTTCATACTGCCGCTAGTGCTGTCGCGCTTAATTGCGTGACATGCTTTTAGCCTGTAGAATGCTTAATTATAGCCAAATAGGACTGTAGAGCATTTAAGACTGTCTGCACTAGGCTTTAAGCCGATCCCTCTAAAGTTTCTTTTCAGGCCGCTATCTTTTCACTCTATGACCATTGCAGTCAAATGTACGCCGATTTTGCAGCTTGACGCATCCATATGCAGATCAGAGTACATATCCTGATGAAGCTCATCAGCATTTTTCTTTGAGATATTCGGCAGTTTAATATTGCAAGCTTGTTATGCCATTGAAGTTAAACGCACCTATTTTGGAGGCCTATTATCCATAGAAGAGCTGTATAGTCAGGCTCCATGGGAAATTCTCATGCAGAAAAGCAGAGCAGTCAAACGGATCTAGGAACTTCATATGAAAATCAGCATAGGCGCGCTTGACTGCATATCAGTATAATAAGCATAACACTTTTCCTCCTAAATTTCACCAATTATATTGCTGATTTTTAAGTTTAAATTAGCTTTTGAAACCTATTTTAGCTTGAGGGGAATGATCACAGCGGCTTTTAACTATTATATGCCGATTTGCGGCTTAAAGTGAACCCTCTTGTCAAGACAAAATTTCAATAAATTTTAAGTTAGGTAATCGATAGCAAAGTGTAGTCAAGAGAAGGGTTGAGATTTTATTAATGAGAGCAGTTTTCATTAAAAAAATACTACACGACCTTGATTACACGGAAACTGCCAACCATAATTAGGAAGCGGCTTTGCGAAGCGCTTTTCTTCGCAAAGCCCTTATCTACTTCTTTTTTATCCAGCGAGTCGAAGCCCCCCTCTATTCACCAGATCGAAAATGCATTTCCGAAGGCGTTAGATACCCCAGGCTCTGATGAGGGCGTTCGTTATTATAATAAGCTATATACCGATTAATCCCCGTCCGGGCTTCTCTAGGCGCATCATATGAATTTAGGCAGACATTTTCGTATTTTACAGTCCGCCATAACCTCTCTATAAATATATTGTCATAAGCCCGACCTCTGTGATCCATACTTATTTCCGAGCCTGCATTTAAAAATAAGCAGGTATATTTCGGATGGCTGCCTTGATCACTGTTCATAATTGCCGGCGTTGACTTTTTTAATGCGTTTTCACATGTTTCCAAAACAAACCCTATTTCAAGAGCATCGTTTATCATCCATTCAATCACATATCGGGAATGCCAGTCTAAAATAGCAACCAGATAGAGCCATGAGCGGCGTATTGGCATGTACGCAATATCTATGCTCCATACATGATCCGGCTTGTCTATGGTCAGTCCCGCTAATAAATACGGATGCACTTTATTTACCGGATTCGGTTTACTGGTGTTTTGACGAGGATGCACAGCCTGCATCCCCATCTCCCTCATGTGCCTGAGAACGGATTTGCGGTTTATCACTAACCCTTCGCATTTTCTTAACCACACGGCAATGCGGCGGCATCCAAATTCAGGATGCTTCGTATAGATACGGTCTATTGTTGCTTTTAGTGATAAATCCTCCTCACTTGGCTTGTGTGGCTTGTAATATAGAATCTTGTGCTGTTGATGCCAAGCAGATCCGCTTGTACAGACACGGGAATGTTTCTCAAATGTGGTTCCACCATAGCCAGCCGTGCGTTTCGACAGGCATTAGATTCCAGATTTGGCAATCCGCTGACCTCTTTTGTTTTCCAGCGGGTCAGCATATTCGGATGCACATTGTTCCTTGAGGCTATCTCGTTTAATGTGCTTTCGCCTCGTAGTACTTCCATCACCAGTTTTGCCTTTTCTTCAGCGAACCTAACTTATTTTCCATTCTTTTTTGTCTTAAATACTGGTTTCATTATAGTTCCTATTTCAGCTTGGCTGTCATCCTGCGCTTCAAGCTCCGAAATTGGAGCTTTCGCTGAGAATCAGTATACTAAAATGTCTGAAAACGCCAAGGGATTATTCTGAAGATGGATAAAAATGAAACTTAAATATATAAGAATGGATGATAATGCCATAACTAGGCTTTTCTTGAACCGAATTTCATTCAGCAATGATAAATTAATTATTTATCTTTTGAAAAAAGCATTGACAATTTTGTTTATATGTTATAAACTGAATGCAACATGACGCTAAGTCATGGCAATAAATCAATTCTTGAGTTAGAATTCACAGTGGTTTTTCGTCAAAATGCTTTGCTAGCCAATCTTAAGAGAAATTGCCTTTTTTAGCGTTTCTTGCATCTGATTATGCCTTGCCTTAATGTACAAAAAAGTGGCACATTAAATGTGATGGAATTCTGCAAACCATTAATCTGTGGGTTATCATTTCAACTCTATGCGCTTAAGTACAAAAAAATGTATATTCGGGTCAAGGAAAGATATTGCGGTTCCTGCCCAATGGCTTTATCTGAGAGGGCGGATACGCGTGCTGTTGCTTATATACCGATTTGCAGTCAAATGCAACTATACTGCTTTTCATCAAATGTTCCTTTTTTAGAGCTTCATTATCCATTGATGGTGTGGAATGCCGAAATCGGATTTTGCACTCGCTGTATAATCAAGCTTCAAAAAAGGTAATTAAAGAGTCGATGGAGCGAAAAGCAAATGCGCGTTGGAATGATTCAGCTAATGCGCATTCTGACTTAAAAGCCGCGAG
>JAISZB010000281.1 GCA_031269465.1 Clostridiales bacterium
CACATCACCACACCCAAAATCCAAAATCAATACAAAATCATCTTTTTCTACCACTAAAAACACATGTCCCCCCCCCCCCCCCCCCCCCCCCCCCCCCCCACCACTCAATGGATAATCAAGCTCCAAAAAAGGAAGATTTGATGAAAAGCGGTAAAGTCAGGCTCTCCGCATGAAATTCAGCAGACTGCCTTATTCACAATTGGAATACCTGCGCCGAGAAGCGCCTGGCGCTTATCCGATCTTTCAGCTCTTTCTAAGCCGCGCTGGCCCAAGCCCGCAAAATCCAAGGTAAGCCTTGACAGAAGCTCTTAGCAAAACTTAACTTGTCAAGGAAATGTAAATTATTGTCCAGAAAGAATCCTGAGTTTCTTCTCCATCGCACCGCTTGGTTGCTGGAGATGTAGTAAGCGTTTCTCCATCCATAAAATTCAGAGTCAAAGAAAGCAGGCCAAAAACCTTGGAAAACAAGTTATTTGGCCTACTATTTTTTTCTCAGAGAGCGACATAACCAGCTTCAGTAGAATGCTATACCGCTTTTCATCAAATGTTCCTTTTTTGTTGTACATGCCTCAAACACACAAATGGCTTAATATTTTCATCCTTAGTGGTGAAGCGAAGCTTCATAGAGGTTTATATGAAAAGCAGTATAGTAGAGGCATTTCAGATCCGCTGACTCTTATCAAACGAACAGCCCTCTGCAAATACGGATTTGCTATTTTTTCTCTTATGATGCAGATGATTCAAAAACTCCCGATTTCATTCATCGCCCAATGGGCGGCTATCGCTCCATCTGCCGCTGCCGTCGACACCTGCCGAAGGGACTTGCGCCTTATATCTCCAGCGGCAAATACTCCGGAAATTCCTGTTCGCATGTCTTCATCAGTCACGATATACCCATTAGGATCAAGAGAAATTCCTCCTTTAAAAAGCGCAGTGTTCGGCACCGCGCCCACAGCCACGAAAAGGGCGCTCACAGGCAGGGTTATCTGAGTCCCCTCCGTCTGCTTCACATCCACCGCCTCAAGGAGAGTTTCTCCTTTTAGCGCTGATACCTTAGAGCTGAGAATGAAATGGACGTTTGAAGCCTTGTTCAACTTCTCTACCTCAGCTTTAGCCGCTCTGAACTCGCTTCGACGATGGATCACGTATACATCTGAGCATATGCGGCTGAGAAATTCCGCTTCTGTTATGGCAGTATCTCCTCCGCCGACTACAGCGACATCTTTGCCTCTGAAGAAGTTGCCGTCACAGGTGGCGCAATAGGACACACCCTTGCCTCTCAACTCTTTCTCCCTATCTACTCCAAGCTGCTTCGGATTTTGACCCATAGCTATAATTACAGTCTTTCCTTCATATATTTTTTGAGAAGTTGCTATAGACTTTATCGTTTGCCCGAAATTCACTTCTTTTACAGCTTCATACACTATATCCGGATTGTAGGCCCTTACCTGCTTCTCCAGGGATGCAATCAGCTCTTCTCCGGAAATCGGCTCGGAAAAGCCTGGATAGTTTTCTATTTCCGATGTATTTACAATCTGTCCGCCTAGATACAGCTCTTCTAGAATTAGAGTCTTCATGCCGTATCTTAGAGAATAGAGCGCGGCTGTCAGCCCTGCAGGGCCTCCGCCTAAAATTATGACGTCATACATTTCCCTTATCCTTTCTGCAACTTTTTTTGAAGCCCCAGCCTTGCAATTCTACTATGCGAGCCTTCTCAGCCAAGCTCTATCTCTTCTCCAGGATCAATTATAAGCTTATTCGGCGCTTTCCACTCTTGCGCCAGCTTTCTGTCAAACAGCTGCCCAGGCTTCAAATGAACGGGAATGTTGTGCTTCGCGCCAATGATTTCTGCGCATTCAGCGGCTTCATCCAAATCCATGTTATAGATGCCGTCTCCAGGAAGCAATGCGTAGTTGATGTTCTCTCTAGATAAAGCTTCCATGCGCCTGTTTTTGGAAGTATCCCCGGAGGCATATATCAAAATCCCATCCACCAAAATGAGAAAGCCTACGCATTTTTTAGGATCATGATTTCTATTTTCAGCATGGACGGCCCGTATGCTAAGTCCTCCCACTTCAAAGCTATTATGCCTTCCGCCTTCTAATGCCTCTTCGTTTGATATGATGAGGCAGCCGGGTTTTTTAGCGGGCAAATCTATGGCATTATGATCGCCGTGCTGATGGGTGACAAGAATTAGATCTGCGGGAAGATCGTATCCTTTCCCGGCATATGGATCTACATAGGCGACAAAGCCGTCTTTCGCAGTTATCCTGTAGCTGCCATGCCCCTGATACAGTAACTTAGCCATGACCATTCTCCTTTGAGCTTTAGAACGCGTTTTAAAAAACTTCGCCCTTCTTTTAGAATGAAATCGTCCTCACATCAGAAAAGCCTATCCTTTGAAATGTCGCCATACCCTCGGAAATGTAAAACAGCTTCAATTCAGGAGAGCCTTCCAAATCGTATATCTCCTTGAAAATGGGAGCAGCTTCAAAAGCCTTCATTTTAACCTCATCGCGATGATCAAACACCGCTTTTCCTGATATTCTGACCCATTCAGAGCCTTCAGGCTTTCTAATTGAAGCTGAGATTTCGATGTATGGGTTCTCTTGAAGCTGAAAGTATGACGGCTTGCCGTCATTAGTTGCCAAATACAGCTTCTCTTCAAATTCCATAGAAAATCCAAATGGACGCACTTTAGGTTTGTTTTCATGCACTGTAGCAACAAAAAAAGTCTTTCCTGTCAAGAACTCCTGTATTTCAGTCGCTTTGCTCATAAGCATATTCCTTTCGTGATCATGGGCTATACCAATTTGCAGTCAATTGCATCTATTTTGTAGCTTGACCTTCCATTTGCATAGTGCGAAATGCAGATATCTATATTTCGCACTATCTATAGAGTCAAGCTCCAAAACAGGAACTTTCATATGCAATAAGCATAGCATTAAGGTTTAATAAATGCTCTTCCATTTCATAAATAAAGATGCTCTTTTGACAGCCCTGCAGATTGTCAGTCTCACTCAATTATACTGATTTTCATTGAAAACTGCACATTGCCATTATATAGGATAGGGTGCATAATCTCAAGAGAATTTAGGATTTTTAAGCTATGTCGATTTGCAGTCAATTTCGCCTTTTTTATCTATTGTCACTCTGTATAATAAAGCTCTAAATCAGGAGCTTTCATTTGCAAATCGACATGCCTTGTTCTTAAAAGCCTTTCAGGACTCCAGAGGATCATACATGAGAAAGAAAAATAATCACTGAATATTTTCCAAAAAGGCTTGTAAAATGAATAGACTTCAACTATAATAATCTAGTTGGTTTTTTGACCATATATACTCATCGGCATATTTTGTTGCATTCGCTTCATTTACGCGCTCGTAGCTCAGTTGGATAGAGCGGTCGCCTCCTAAGTGACAGGTCGGGGATTCGAGTTCCTTCGGGCGCGCTTAAAAAGCCTTAGAGTTCAAGGCTTTTGTTTGGACAAGCATGTACAGCTGAAGGCCTTTTAGCTCGGCATTCTAAGATATTTTAGTCATAATTTAGTCAGCTTGTCAAGCGGACAAACCTTGAAAAAACAAGCAAAGCCAAGTACAGCGAAAAAAACCGGGCAACCCAATGGGATTGCCCGGTTTTGTCCATGCTGCAGAAAGAAGATCTAATGATAAGAGGCGATATTGTTCAAGCATAAAGGACGGCAAGAGTTCAAAGCTAAAGGGCTAGACATTGAGATAATACCCAAAAAAGCATATGAAATGGTTGATAATTCTGAAAGAGAATATGAAAAAGCCTAAAACTGTTTTACCTAAAAGCAACTGGACAACCTAATAATGGTTGCCCAGCTTTTTCTGGTTTATTTGACTGTTCCAGGCTTAGGCCTGGGTCTCGGCATCGTCGGTGCAGGTTTAGGCGGTTGGGTTGCTGACCTCAACCTTAACCTTAACCTTAAACATTTGCGCCGACATCCTCTCCATATATAATGTTCAGATAGTTCTCAGAGTGTTCAGCCTCCTTATTTTCAAAGCCATAATTGATGGGAAAGTAATCTGCCGAGGTCAGAGACATTTCACAAAAAATTTAATCAATAGTTTTTTTAAAAATAGCAATGAAAAGTATTTTGGTGGGATGTCCAAAGAAGTTGAGAGTTAATCTAATTGGCGTGTTTGTTAATAATTGCGAGGACTTCTAAACATAGTTTATTTGCTTTTGCTCTTAATTAAAATGCGCTTTTCCATCTAGTTATAGCAAGCTCAATCACAAGCAATATTCGACAATGTTTCCTGTGATATTTCGAATATGCTCATTCGTCATGAAATTGTCAAGGTGCGCCGAAGAAGCTTGCGATGCGTGTCGCTGAATCGATTTTCATGATGCGAGATTGAGGCCCCGTCCTTTTCATGCCCCGCTCTTTGGCGGGGATCCCTGCTGATAAATTCATGCTTCACCTCGCTGCTCATTATGTATTGCATGTCCTCCGGCGCAGAACCCTTCGAAAGGCCGGCCAAAATCGACCGCCGGATTTGGCTGTGCGTCGCATTGCCGCTTCTGAACGCCTCTTTTCCCTTCTCAAGCAACTGGAAGATTGAATGCGCGATTTGTATCAATAAATAGTGTATTTTCTAAGTACAGCTCTATCTCACCCAGCTTCGTAGAATTCCGCCTGCAAGCGCCCGCTGATGGAGCTGAAGCGCATCTTCTGCCATGTCGGAGGCGTTCCCGTCCGAACTCGGCTCTGCAACATGAGCGCCGACCCTGCGCAGGCGCTTTAGTTGCACTTTTTCTTGAGCTACTTTCATTTCAACAATATACATTTATAAAAGATAGACTCTAAAAGCCATCGTTGTTTTATTCTCTCAGCCTTGCTATTGCATCGCTATAACCCGCCAATCGACATGGCAGGCAAGTACGAAAAAAATCAATCGCAAGAAATAATCGGTTTGAATTTGAGCGGGAAGCAAAACATGCTATAATATATGAGATATATGGAGGAGGAGGCCGGACGTGGATTGCAATGGGGAATTTCCGCGATGCATAGCGGGATGCTCTGATCTGAAAAAACAAATGGCTATGCTCAATGATGAACTCTCCAGGTTGCAGGAACAGCATCCGAATTGCAAAGCGGAACGAGACAGCATCGAATCCAAGATAGGGATAATCATTGATGAACTTGGCAAAAAAACTGAGGAACGCGAAGCACTCAATGAGGAATATTTGCATATCAAAGCGAGATGCTCTGATCTTGAAACCAAGATATCTCAAATGGAGGCTGTGCGCGAAATGGAGCTAGCCAAGCTGAGAGATTCTTTCTTGGCAAGGATTACTGGAATTCAAGAGGCATCCCAGGCTTTAATTGTAAACCTGGAGGCGAAATGCGAATGCCTTTCTCTGGAACTGGATAAAAGAGCACGGGAAATTGAAATTCTGAAAGAACAGGCGGAAAAGCTCCCCCGCCACAGATTTGGATGAGATACTCAAACGCGCAGGAGAGTTCAGATTTTGGAGTTTGATTATACAACTCGCCACTGTATAATCAAACTCCGAAATATTTAGCCTTATATCTTTGCCCAGCAAGTTGGCATGCCCCTATTGCCTCGCAATCATAGGCGTCTAATCAAGCTTCAACATCTTAACTTCCCCTTGCTCATCAGTATATTTCCCTTCCAAGTTTCCGCTCTCACTTAGCGTATATGCAGAGTTCTATATTTCTGTCGCTTGAGCGCGAAGCCTCTATCTGAAGAGTCCTTGAAACTGGCGACGGAGCGGCTAGGACGCGCTCTGTAGAAGACGCTGCGGACTTACCCCTCTTCTAACGCTACTATATCTATTTGCAGTCAAGTGCATTTGTTTTAGAGGTTTACTTTATACTTTCAAAGTGCGAAATGCCGATTTCAATCGCACTTGCTGTATAATAAAATCAAAAACAGGCAATGTTCTATGCAAATCCAGCATATGAACCTGTCCCTAAAAATAATGTTTAAGTTTTTTTCCTATAATTTACAAATTATTTGAAATATTTTCTTGAATCATATATATTAGTATTGTAGATAATCGCAGTCATATTGTTTTCGAAGCATTTAAGGAGGATTATCCATGCGAAAAGCAGGCCCGGCAATTCTAGCATCTTTTCTTTCTTTCCTCTTTGCGCTAAGCATCCTTGCCCACGCATACGCATCGCCTATGCGCCTGTCGAAGCTTGTTTTTACAGTAAGGGACGGCGCATTGATTAACTATGAGGGCAGCGGGAGAATAGTCAAGATCCCAGAGGGGGTTAAAAAAATTGATTTTAGCTTCCATTCTGATGAAATTGAAATCATCGAAATTCCAGCGTCGGTAGAAGATATCTCACCGCTTGCATTTTATCTGCTGCCAAATATAAGGCAAATCAAAACAGATCCAAAAAATTCAGTATATTCAGCTGAAAATGGAGCGCTAATAAATGTATTGACAGGAGATCTTATAGCATTCATAGCTCCTGAGAAAGAACGCCGCATAGCTCTTCCTGCCGCTGTCAAGACAATAGGGGCGCACTCTCTTTTAGGGGAAGATTTTGTGGAGAGTATATACATACCGTCAAGCGTTATGGAAATTGAGCCGCAAAGCTTCATAGGCTGCGCTAATCTCGAAGAATTTGAAATATCTTTTGAAAATCCGAACTATTGCGTCTACGATGGAGTACTTTACAGCAAGGACAAAACAAAGGCAGTTTCATGCCCTCCGGGCATAAAAAGCGAGCATATCGCACTTGAGAGTTCGGTGAATGAAATATGCTCAAGCGCTTTTGCCTACTGTTCTAACATCAAAGATATAGATTTCGGAAAAAACCTCAAAATAATCGGAAAAGAAAGTTTTTACGCCTGCGAATCCCTGGAATCGGCAGTATTTCCTGAAACTCTGGCTTTCATAGGCAAAATGGCTTTCGCTCGCTGTTCCAGGCTTAAATCAGCGCATTTCAGCTCTGGCATTGAATTCATTGACAACACAGCATTCTCATTTTGCCCGAATTTTGAAGCGGCAAACATAAGAGAAGGAGGCAGATACTTAAGCGATGAAGGCGTAGCCTACCGCATAGATGATGATGGAAATCTGAATCTCTGGCTATATCCGATGGGGAAGCATTCACAGAACTACCGAGTCCTGGATGGCACTGCGCTTATTGAAGCCGATTCTTGCATGGAAAGCGAATGGCTTAAAGGGATATCATTGCCAAATACCGTAAGAGAGATAGGCGCAAATGCCTTTTACAACTCCGGCTTGACATCCGTCAGGCTTCCTGACTCAGTAGAAAAAATATTCGACTTTGCCTTTAATGGCTGCTTAAGCATGAAAGACATATACATTCCGAATTCTGTAAAATCTATAAAGCCAAACGCTTTTTCCAAGCCTGCAACGGCAAGCCCGCCTTTTTCAATCCTTACAAACAGCTTTTACATAAGCCGCTTCTCAAAGCTTATAGGCTGCATTGTCAATGAGGATGAGTTAATCTACGATTACGAAGATATACGCACATCAGACTATACTATTTACATAGATGGAAAACTTTCAAAGCTTCCATCCTCAATAATCAAGAATGAACTCTATTTAAGCCTTGAGGGATTGGCCGACTCAATGAATATTTCTTATTCTGATAAAACATATCTTCAAATGGAATTTGATGAAACTTTTTTGAAAGAAGGAAAAGTCGTCCGCTGTCCTTGGGTTTTTAAAGGAGGCACTTTTTACCCCGAAATTTCTGACGTCTATATTGCTCATGACGGAAGCCTATTTGCAAGCGTAGAGACTGTCAGCTCCAGCTTAGGACTCGACATTTTGGAAATAGGCAGAGAAGCATTTGTAACTAAACCCAAATAAGCGGCTTCAAAGGCTATGGTACTCAGCCGTACTCTTAAGAATTCAGATTCGCATCAAACTCCGAATTTGCAGCTTGTGGTGTAGCGACTCCAAAGGACAATCTAGCTGCAAATTCAGCGCATTGGTTTCGGATTGCAGGGCATTTTTGTACCTCAGCACGTGTAAAATTGAAACTTTGCTATACAGTTGCGGATTCCGAGCATGTTAAAAGTGAATCCAGCTCGGTTTCTATCGGGAAAAAATCCTGAAACGAGATAATCACGTCGCCGTAGAGCTCAAGCTCCTTGGCGGCACCCGAGTGCATGACGCAGGACAGTTGATGCAGCGATATGCCGAGTTGTTTCGCGAAGATTTGGCCCTCCCCCGCTCGCCTGATTGCGCATGCATACGAAGTAGGAGCTTTCAGATGTGCGTTGTCAAGGTGTTTTGTCCAATTCCCTGAAAAAATCCCTACGGACGTTGGTCTGTGAGCAGTTTTGCCGTTTTCGAACAAGCCTTGGAAATGCTTGTTTCAAGCACTCCCAAGGCTTTACCCGTTGAATTGAACGGATTATGGGTTTTTGCGATTTAAGATGAGTTCAGGCGATATTTCGCATAACAGTTCTAGCTACACGACGTTTTGCCCGCCACGATAAAAGAACGCGGTGCGTTCCAGGGGCAGGTAAAATTTGGGCTTGCAAAAACGCAAAGCGCCGGATCAAGGCGCGTTTCGGCATGCGTTCGAGAAGGCCGGCGCCGATATATATGAAAAAATGGCGGAAAACATAATGCCGTCCATTAATGCCGCGGTGAATCCGCTCCGCGATCCCGGCTGCGGGAACGGGATCCTGTCGGCGGACGGCCGGGAATCCGCAGGATCCGGCCGCAGCGGATGCGTTGGCGGCCGCCGAAGGGCGATAGGATCGGAGAATCTTTTCGGCTCCAGCGCCGGAATTCTGATGAAAACATCTGAAACAGGCGGCAAATCGACCGAATAGCAGAACCCGTTCGACAATTTCAGCCCTTCGTTCGGATTCGCCTGGACCGGGGCGGGAGGGACGGGCCTGCGCCCCGGCCTTTTCCTCAATTCTTCTTCGCTCGGCGCGTCGCTGTGGATTTTCATACAGTCATCTCCCTATCTCAGTTGTACACCGGATAAGAAGCCTTGCAAACGCGCAAATATCAACAATAACAGGCAGTTTAAATTAAATTTCATTAAATTGAATCAATTTTAAGTTGATATTTT
>JAISZB010000298.1 GCA_031269465.1 Clostridiales bacterium
TTAGTACGAAAATACATTTTATGGACATTTGTCCATGCCTCAAACACACAAATGGCTTAATATTTTCATCCTTAGTGGTGAAGCGAAGCTTCATAGGGGTTTCTATGAAAATCAGTATAATAGAAGAAATGCCATATGAACGGTTCCGAAAGATTGCCTCATCAATGCGCGTCTGTATCTGAGACTGACAACAGCTTCATTGCTGGGAGCTGCGGGGATAAAGGGATGTCAAAGAGTTGGCTTTGCTTGGATTCCAGCTTTATGCTCAGATTGATTTGCGGCTTTATGCTGCAGCAATAATTATAATGGTTTAAAAGCCTTTCGCGGGAAGCGAGGGCTTTTTTATTTGATTTGTTGTCATAAGAGTATGGCCTGTTGGAATTCTTCAAAGATAGCTTGAGAAAGCCGCATCAAATAAAGCCGTGGTATTTTGCTATACTGATATGCGCCATACTGATATGCGGTCAAATGCTCTGATTTTTTGGCATGGCTATCCATTGAATCGCGGTTATACATTCCGATCTGCTCTTCAGCTCCGACCGCGCCGTTTTGCCATCCATAAAGATCGGCGCAGATCTTGGTGCCTGCGATATCAAGGATGACGCTTATCGCAGGCGTTAAGCGTCATCACAGCCGTTGCCGGCTTTGCCAACGGCGCTTCAGCTATACAGATTTGCAGTCAAGCGCACCAATTTTGGAGTTTGCCGTACACTATCAAGGTGCGATTGATATCGGCATTTCTCATCTTAAAAGTGAACAGCCAAGTTCCAAATAAGCAGTTTCATATGCAAATCATATGCAGCTGCGGATTGTTCATGTGGCGCCTGCATCAATGCGGATTCGCCTCATATCCCAGATTTCTACGGCGCTTTCAGTCTCAGGGAGGACTCGACGCTTTCAAATCATTCAATTAGCAGCTATATTTATTCAAAACTTGGCAATTCTGCTTGACAAAACATTAATTCTCCAATATAATTGCCTGAAAGCATAAAACCAAAATAATTGGTATATAGATAAAAGGTTTTCATATATCGCCATGCTGGAACCCTGGAAAAAATGAAATTCCAACCTTCTATATTGTTGTGCTTCACCTTCGAGGTTGAAACCTGCTAGAGGCTAATATTTAATTCCAGTAAAATCGTTGTAAGGATAAGCGAGGAAGCGGCTCATTAGCGCCAGCGCAACGCGGAGAGCTTGTTGGTTCTGGCGCGATTTCATTGAACATCATGCTAAAATATGATAAAATCTAAATTGGGAGGAATTTAATATGGGCGGTGATCCCCCAAAAACCAAGAGCGCGGGATATGCTAAAGCCGCTGGGGAGGCTCGCGGAAAATCCAAGTTGGAAAGCAGGGCGGTATTACTGGAAGACTATCCCCAGAACTACGACATAGGATCTAAGGATGCGCTTGCCGAGTACTCTGAGGATATAGCGGAATTCCTGAATCTGGACATTGCCAGGGGCAAAGAGCTGATCAAGGCGGAAACTGAAGTGGCGAAGGTGGAGGTCATACATTTTGGGGGGGATTTCGCATTTGCCGTAGCCTCCAAAGAGCCGCAACCATCTGAAAAGCAAAAATACAAAAATTATGAATTCGGCGTGGATTTCGAGGTTGAATCAGAAATATCGGAGGACGATCTCAGAAGGTTTCGCATGTATTGCAGTACATACTCATATAACTATAAATGCTCTTTTTATCCTTTTATTTTGACTTGGAACCCAGTGGCTCACAGTGAAATAGATTCTGAATTCATGCCTTTTAGGCCGATCATTATCGACACCAGGAAATGGGATGCCGTAAAAATGTATGGGGATTTTCTCGAAAAGCTTAAAAGCGGCGAGAAAATCAACAGGCTCAGCCTTATATACTATGTTCTCAGCGGAGGAGACAAGGGCAATGAAGACAAAGCTCTTGACGCAATCAGCTTAATCGGCAGGCTGCCGTATACTTTGGATGAAAAGCGTCATCTTGGAGCATTGGTTCTTGTTATGTCTGCCAAAATACTATCGGATTCAGAGATTGAAAAAGTAAGGGGTGCAACAAAAATGATGCTTGATGAGTTGGGTTTGATTAAGTGGGCGGATGGAGCCCTCAAGGTCGAGCTGAAAGAAAAGGCTGAAGAGCTGAAAGAAAAGGCCGAAGAGCTGAAAGAAAAGGATGAAGAGCTGAAAGAAAAGGACGAAAAGCTG
The DNA here is from genome assembly GCA_031269465.1 of Clostridiales bacterium. GTDB lineage: Bacteria > Bacillota > Clostridia > Lachnospirales > WQUN01 > JAISWZ01. The sequence goes on from JAISZB010000298.1 coordinate 2,192, forward strand.
AAAGAAAAGGACGAAGAGCTGAAAGAAAAGGACGAGGCGTTTAAAGAGAAGGACGAAATATCAAATATCTTTCGCCTTTACATCTTGAAGCATTCTCCCGAATTAATAGCGGAGGAATTGAAGCTGACGCTTGACAGGGTTAATTCCGTGCTGGGCGGCGTTCTTCAAGAGTCTGACCAGTAAGCCTAATTGGATTGATGATCCGTCCTTTTGCAAAGCTGTCGTCAAGTAAGCCAATGCGTGCCAACCATGTCGGCTTTGGGGATGGATTATACGATAATCCGTCTCAAAAGACTATACATTTGAATGCGCATCGGCATGATGGCGGCAAGCTGAAGAATTCTTGTTCGTGATTTTCCGCATTATTTGATATACCGCTGGGAAGAGCCTGTCTGGAGGCGGGAAGATGCGGCAGGATAAGCTCAGAGAGTTCCGTTGCTTGTCGATAGCGGCAGGAATGGCCGCACTATTGGCATTGCCTCTTATCCAGCGAACGAAGGGGATAAGCAGGCTCATTGATCCTTGTGCAGGCGAATAACCGATTCTGGAGCTTGACTGTTTACTTTTAAGGTGTGAAATGCCGATATCTGAATTTCGCACCTTAAAAGTAAACAGTCAAGCTCAAATATCGGAACTTTCCTATGAGAATTGAAGGATTCAGAAATAGAAAATCAAGGAGTGCTACACAAAAATTATGATTGATAGGTCAGGTTTGGCTAAGTGGGCGGACGGAGCGTTAAAGGCCGAGCTGAGAGGAAAAGAGGCCGAGCTGAGAGCAAAAGAGGCCGAGCTGAGAAAAATAGAGGAAGAGCTGAAAGAAAAAGAGGAAATATCCAAGATCTATAGCCTTCACATATTGACGCATTCCCCTGAATCCATAGCGCAGGAATTGAAGCTGACGCTTGACGAGGTGAATTCCGTGCTGGGCGGAATTTTTCAAGAGTCTGACCCGTAAGTCTAAATGGATTGATGCTCCATCCTTTTGTTAAGTTGGCGTCAATTATGCCATCAACTATGTTGGCTTTGGGGATGGATTATACTATAATCCGTCTTGAAAAGTGCATTTGAATGTACATAGCCATAATTGTTGCGTGCTGATGAATTTCTTGAGGGATTTTAAATTTGCAACCTTATTTGGTCAAGCGCCGGGAAAAGCCCGGCTGGAGGTGAGAAGAAGACGCGGTCGGATATGATTAGGAATGTCTGTATATTTGCGTCGATAGCGGCAGTAATGGCTTCCCTATTGGTTTTTGCCGCTTGTTCAGCGAAAGAAGAGGAAAAGTTGTCCCCAGCAGCGTCGCTCGAGCATTTTGAAGCCGAATCTCCAACGCTGGATGCATTTATCGGAAAGTGGTATTGCTATGAAGAAGGCGGCGCAACTTTGAATGTGATCAAGTCAGGAGATGTCTTCCGGCTGTCTCTTTCATATGAGGATTCGGGCTTTAATAATGTTACGCCTAGTTCCTTCTACGAGCAGGATGGCATTTTGCGCTATGAAACTAGCGTCTATGGAAACCTCATAGCTTACGCCGTCGAGCTGAAGGGAGGAGAATTATCCGGCACATATACTCAGCAAGGCGAAGCGCACGGCATAAGCTTCATCAAGTTGTCAGAAAAGCCAGATGACAAGCCCTTTATCCGAGTAGCGCCATTTACTTATTATAAAGGCGTTCCGCGCCTTGATATCTTACGTAAATATGCAGACTTTTCAACAGATTCCGATGACCCGCCGTATTCGTTTGAGTACGCCCTTGACGAGAAGCTTCCAGATATTATTGAGGAATACGGCTATTCAGAATATATGTCAAGTTTAGATGCCGATGGCGATAATCTCGCGTTTTCAATTATGGATTTTGTTTGCGACAATTTTAGTCATTTTAACGCGGCTGCACTTCCACTTGATCACAGTTTAGAGGGAGTTGTTAAATATTGCAGCGAGCATGACGGCAAAACAAATTGCAGGGGGCTTTCGATTATACTCGCTGGGCTGTTGCGCGCTAATGGGATAGAAGCATCCCATATCACTTGTCTGCCTTTTGAAGATAATTTTACTGACTGCCATGTGGTCGTAGATTGCATTTTGCCTTCAGGAAAGAGAGTCATGCTTGATCCGACTTATCGGCTGCATCTTAAAGATTCGGAAGGAGAGCATGTTTCGGTTCGCCGCTTGCGTGAAATTCTTATCGAAGGCGGAGCAGTTTACCCGAACGAGGGCGCCGGCTATAACGGCGAGGCATTTACCGAGGTGTATTACCGCGCATATATGGCTAAAAATCTATTTCGCTTGGAGAGGGCGCTAAACTCTTGCGACGGAGACGATTACAGCTCTCAGTTCGTGCAACTTTGCCCTGCAGGTTTTGATCCTGCTGACGATGGAATAACTGTTGTTCGCAGTGCTGATGATTTTTGGGCTGACAATAAAGATTAATAAATAATCAAGCCCCATAATCTCTGGCATGCAGACTGTCTGGAAAATACAGCATTAACTTGAAAAAGGCTGCTGAATCCGCAAGGATTCAGCAGCCTTTTTCAAGTTAATGCATTAGCTTTGAAGTTTATGCTTCTCTTACTTGAAAATATCCACTTCGCGGCTGTCCGCGTTCCAGACGACATTTGCGCCAAGAGCTTCCAAAATGTAGCGCGCCGGAACCATCGTCCTTCCGCTTGAGGCTTCAATTACGGGAATGCCCAAGCCATTCGGCAAAGCCTGCCCAGTCGTAAGGCCTAAGACTTGTCCGGAATAGCTGATAGATACATAAATGGCGCCGCTGCTTGTAAATCTCCAATCGACCTGAGCGCCCAGAGATTCGCTGATGAATCTGAGTGGAACCATTGTTCTGCCTGAATCTGAGTCGATGTAAGGCGCAACGTCTCCGGTTTTGATTGAGTTATTAAGTGTGTATTCACTTTTTCCTATCATAAGCTTGATTTTTATCAAATCGTTCGATGTTTTCAAACCATAAATGGCAGAATTATCATATGCATAAAACGTAAAATATTTCTTGTCATTTGACAGCATTCCTCCAAGCTTGCTGAAGGAATTCATATTGCCATCGTCGTATTTGACGCCTGTCAGATCGTTTTTCGAATAGTCTGGGAGGCTTGATATGTCGAATGTAATTCGTATCGGCTGGATAGATTTGTAGAACTGCTTGCTTTCAACCACTGAAGTTAGGTTGTAAGCGGAATCTAGCACCGCGCTTTCAGACATCCGGTTTAGAGTCACAGTAATCTTGCCGTCGTCGGACGCATTCCATTCTTTCAGCAGACTATCAGAGAAAAATACTGAAACGGGTCCATTTGAAAGCTGCTCTCCCGCGCCGGTATTTGCTTTATCTGAAGCGTCTTTGCCATTAGTGTTAAGAACGGCGGAGATGTCAAGGGGCGCCGCTGAAGTGCTTGGAACATAAACTGATGGCCCAGCGGGTTCAGCTTCATCTTCTTCGGCAAGTACGGCTATGCTAAAGCGAGACGTGACGCTTCCGGCTTCTAAGGCGCCGTTGGCAGACGCGGTGATCACGGCGCTGCCGGCCTTTTTGCCTGTGACGACGCCGTCTGCATCCACCTGCGCAACGCTTTCGTCGCTGGATGTCCAAGTCGCGGTTTTATCAGTCGCGTCGACCGGAGTGACCTCAAAGCTCAAAGCTTGGGACTCGCCCGCTTTGATTGATGAGGGGCCGCTTATTGATATTGCTTCGGCGTAGATCGGATCTTCAATTACAGTGATTTCATGCTCTGCCGTGACGCTTCCAGCAATCTTAGCGCCGTTTGCGGAGGCGGAAATTACGGCCTTGCCGGCTTTTTTGCCCGTGACGACGCCGTTTGCGTCTACTTGCGCGACGCTTTCGTCGCTTGATGTCCAAGTCGCGGTTTTATCAGTCGCGTCAACCGGAGAGATCTCAAAGCTTAAAGCTTGGGACTCGCCCGCTTTGATTGATGAGGGGACGCTTATTGATATTTCTTCGGCGTAAATCGGATCTTCAGTTACAGTGATTTCATGCTCTGCCGTGACGCTTCCAGCAATCTTAGCGCCGTTTGCAGAGGCGGAAATTACGGCTTTGCCGGCCTTTTTGCCTGTGACGACGCCGTTTGCGTCTACTTGCGCAACGTTTTCGTCGCTTGATGTCCATGACAGGGTTATGTCGTCGGCGTTTTCAGGCTGCATTTCAGCGGAAAGGGTAATGGATTGGCCTGCTTTTACGGTTTCTTCACCGCTTAAGCGCAGTTCTTCCACGTAAAGCTTGAACCTGTAGAAATACCATCCGTCCGTCCCATCAATGCCGTCCACGCCTCCAGTGATTGTGTTGAAGCCGCCGTAGTAGTAATCATAAGGGGACTGAGTCTGAGAGTTTGAAATCGGAAGCAAGAATGGATTTTGGTTTAGGTATTCCCCGGTCTCTTCACTCATTTCATTTCCGTAGAAATAGTAGTCGAGATATTCAGCCGCCCTTAAGAATTGCGCCTGTTCAGTTCCATGAGGGTCAACCCCGTTGATGCCTCGAATTCCACGCAGATTGAATTTAACAAGAGCATCGGCGTCATAGCCCAAAGCGCTGTAAACTGCCTTTGCAGCTTCAAGGCCGAGAGGATCAGCTTCAGAGCCGTCATTGTAGTCATCCACGGTGTTAAAGAGCACAATGGCGCGTCCGGCGAGAGTCGCCGCGAGATCGCTTTGATCGAAGGGAAGGCGTGAAGCGAAGCCATACGCTCCGTCTTTGCGCTCGTAAAAATGTCCGGGAGTCATAAAGCGTCGGAATAGCTCTATTTCACGCACGCGGTTGTGGCGCACGCTGTTTGCCAGCATTTCAGTTCCGGAAGCGATCTGATAAGGGCTGGCGCCTGGAGCGTCCGCATACTCTGTTCCAGACCAGTCGTACTCATGGCCCATGTAAATATATCTCCACGGCGAAGGGCCTGTAGCGCCAGCCGCTCCAGGCATGACTACATCAATGCGGCTATCGAAAACTCCCGCTACGAAAGCGTATTTGCCATTTATGGAGAAACCTGCTACAGCCAAATTTTCAGGGTCTATGATTTCAGCCGACGTAGAGTTTCCTTCTTGCGCAAGATTTTCCAGAGCGTCGATGACTCGGCTTGCGCTCCAGGCAGCGGCCATTTCGCTGCTGACTTCGCTTAATGCGCCGCTGCCGTTTCTGGCGTAGGGATAAAGCTCATAGAATGTTCCTGTGCGGGCGCCCCATGCATACTCGTTAGTTCGTCCGTCGCCGCCGCTTGCCGGGGGAACTGAAGCCACGGCGAAGCCTTTGGATCTGTAATCCGCATTGTCTCCGTCATAGCTTAAGACAACAGGAACGGAACCCTTGTCGTGCCCCGCTGCCTCAAGCTCTTCATCGGTTGGCAAATAGACGGTGAAAGCGAGGCTGGATGCATTGCCGTTGGCTGCTATAGAGATTGTCACCGCATCCTGCGAGCATATTGCGGGGGTATAGGTACCGTAGCCTGGCCAGAATTCAACATATACCATTTCACCAGCGTTTACATGCTCTATGCTTGTGATTTCCAGGCTGTCAGGATCACCCGGCTTGTATCCGTATTCGTAAAACTGCGCCAGATCAAGAATCTCGGCTCTGCGCTCTTCCCAATCATCCAAACTTTCGACCAAGCGGTCGCTTTGAAAGAACTTGTATGGGTTTGGGAGCGTGTATAAGTCAGGCAACTCTGCCGGATCTGGGTATTTGGTGTCCGCCCAACGCAAAGAGTCGAAGGCTTCTTTCAGATTCGCGGAAGCGGTGTTAAGCCTTCCTGCAACAGAATTAGGCAGATATCCTGTTACGGCGAGGGACTGTCCCGACACCAGCCTGTCTTTTATAAGTTCAAAGGCTTGGTTGTATTCGGAAAGAGCGTTTCTTGCGTCTGAAAGAGCAGAATCAAAAGCGTTCTGGCTTTCCTCGGTATACACTCCGGTTGGGAAGGAAGCGGAATTTGTAAAACGGATTATTTCTTCTATCTGCCAAGGACTGGACTTAAACAGCGATTCGCTTGCTCCTGCAAGAGCGACATTTCCCCAGTCTATGGATTTAGGGCGTTCGTTGTCGTATTCAGTGTAGATTGAGTCCTGCTCATGGCTCCAGAATACATTGGCTATCCGCGTAATCTCCATGTGCTCCGGCTGTGCGGGAACAAGAATTGTAGGCGATCCTCCAAACCAAGGATAAAACGGGTTAGGCTCCTCGTGCTCTGGCACTTCCGGAATGAGTACTGAAGCCGCATCGCTTATTTGAATGTCAACTCCAATGGATGGGCTTTCCTCAAATGCTCTTTCTCCAAGCGCAATTGCGACTTCAATATTGTAGCCGCCTTCAGTTTCCGCGACCGCATAGCCTGCGATCCGGTTCAAATGCTCTGGGTGATTGGGGCTGAACACTGAACCAAGAGAAGGGATGGATTGATTTTCAAAATAGGATATCGCCCCGCTTGAACTGATATTGAAAACGCCAGCGGTATCTGTCTCATACCAAGTCTTGTCGTTGTAGAAGTCGATGGCGAAATTGACGCTGTCCGCCGCAATCGGGATTATAGGGTTTTTCGCCCCGTCTGGGATGGTTTCGTCGCGGGCTTTTGTTTCATCTTTGACTTCAACTAGCAGGTAGAGAAGCGCTCCGTCCCAAACGGATAAAAAAGATCCGGATGTGTTGGAATCCGCCCCGCTTGCGCCTATTTTCTTCAGCTTTGATATGGGCGAGCTTATAGCGCAACCGTATGCGTCGTCCTTGAAACCGTCTAAAAACACCTCGTCTGCTGTGAACTCTGATTCCAGTTCGTTTTGTGGATAGGCATCCGGATCGTAGTCTCCATGATACCAGACGAAGTAATCAGTGTCGGGCGGGTTGTAAGGATATTCCCCTCCAGCTGCGAAAGCGTTTGCAGGAGCCAATCCGAACGCAAGCGAAATTGCGGTCGCAAAGGCAATGATTCTTTTTCCCATCAATTGCTACCTCCTTTTAAACTTAAGCGCTAAAGCGCTTCTCATTGAGTAAGATGAAGCTGCAAGCCACTTTTTAAATCTCTGCAACTTTGCGGATTCATCATTTCTTTAATTCTTTTGCGTTAGGCAGCGCAAGCAGAATGTCCCCGTCTTCCTTATAAACATCATCTAAAGGCGCCCAATATGTAAAAACCGCTTAATTCCTTAGCACGCTGATTTTCATAGAAAACTGCCTTTTTTTGTTGATTATACAGCGGGTGCGAAATGCAGATATCTGCGTTTCACACCTTCCAATGGATAGTCAAGCTCCAAAAAAAGTAACATTTGATGAAAATCGGCATAGTAGCTGTGAAGGGTAAGAGGACTTTAACGACCTTGACATATGTGGAAAAGCTTACCCGCTGATTAGAGCGCATACTTACATAATTGGTAAATCTTATGCTTAGGCTCTTTATTTTTAGATAATTTTATTCAACAAATTTTCATGTAAAAATCATAGCAAATAAACTCAGCTCATATCTTATTGAGACAAAAGGCAATTTTGACATTTTGAACTTTTAGATGGATTTTGATTTTATAAAAATGCCATAATGATTTTTTGCGTTTGCTTTTTTTCGAAATTAACTGATATAAATAAATGCTGCCATTAAAGAAAATAGTGCAATATGATTACTCCTCAATCCATTATTCTGTTATTATAACTTTCAAATTCTAAACGGTCAATATTATTTGAAAATACGTTAATAATTAGTGTAAAACTTTAATATTCAACATTTCTTAACTTATAGCTCTGGATAATATAACGAACGCAAACTGTGTTGCAAAAGCTTGTCAAGATGCATGATTAGGCAGATGCTTCTTGACTTTGAAAATCACTTCACACAAAGATAATTTTCAGGGCGCCATGAATGAACAAAAAAGAAATTGGCAAGCTGGGATGTATTTTAAGCTGATGAAAATGAAACTGGGGGGTGCTACATGCTGAAACCATCTCGGCTATTTTTGAATGATCCCCGTTTCTCCGAAATTATTATGCGACCTTTATTATAATTTTACTTTGCCTTTTCGCTCAGAAGCAAAAAAGCTGCATGTCTTGTAAAAGGGCGCAAACAAAAAAGGCATGAAAAAGCCCCCGCGATCGCAGCATAAAAGCCGAGTCGAAGGAGCTGCTGTTCAATTATCGTTTGGGGTTCGCAACGAATCCGCTGTAATTCTCCCAAGTCACATCGGCGGCATATACCGCTTTTCATCAAATGTTCAAGGTGATTTCCAATGGAAATCAGTATAGCTATGATACTTCTGGAATCGGATCGGTTCATAGGCTGCGCAGCTGTTGACTTACTATAACATCTGCGGCAATAGCGCCTGACTCGTATATTATGCACGAACTCGCCAGGAGAATTGCAGGCGCCAAGCGTCTCCCGATCCAGTTCTTCTGCAGCTGCAGCGGCGAGCAGTCGCGGACACTCCTGATTGCCACAGACTCCTCTATGAAGGCAATGAGATTTCTGAACGCTTAAATATGCGCCAGTCGGCCCAGCGGCTATCCAAGATGCCGCCGCTGGGCGCAGGAGAAACTCTATGCAAAAAAGCTAGATATACTGATTTGCGGACATTGCATAATCCGGCATCAAAACCTTCCAATGATAAACAGCATAACAAATCAATGATCAAGGCGGCATGCCGATCGTATTTGACGCCCGCCAATAAAAAAGCAGCCAAGGGTGCATTCCCATGCGCTGCTTTTTCCGCATTGGCTTCGGAGTCAGTTTGAAACAAGCGACGCGCCAAGGTCAAAGGATTTTCTGAGGTCTTCCGGGAAAACCTCCTTTCGGCGCTGACGGCGCTGGGCCTCATCGAACATGCTCATATGATGCTTGCTGTAGTCCTCGATCTGCCATGTCTCGGTTGATGCTATGAACTCGGAAGGCCCAAGCACTCGCGCGAGAAGTGATTTGTAGGATTCAAATTTCTGAGCGTATCCGAATTCTTCAAGAGCCGATTCTCCGACATTCATAGTGTAAATGAATAAGCTCTTTATAGCCTTCGGAGTTAAGACGGCCCGATCCTTGTTGTAGGAAATGTATTGAAACAGCAATCGTTCCAGGAACATGCGCATGACCCCAGTGACTTCCCCGAAGTAGATGGGAGAGCCCAGGGCTATAGCGTCGCTCCGGCCGATTTTATTCAGTATCGGAAGCAGATCGTCTTGAATGACGCATCTCCCGAGGCTTCCGCCTTCCTTGCGTTTGCAAAGAAGACAGCTTCTGCAGCCTTTGAATGATATGCCGTAAAGGTGAATAAGTTCGCAATCCGCCCCTTTGGAAGCTGAGCCCTCCAGAGCGCTCTGGAGAAGCAGATCTGTGTTCCAGCCTTTCCTTGGGCCTGCATTTATTCCTATCACTTTCATAAATAGACCCTCCGTGTATATTACTTGAAAACAATTTTACGCTAGATGCAACATATGGAGGATTATATCATGCTATATGCTAAATTACAAAACTGATAGGCTTCGATTATGTCTCTTTTTTTAACATGATATTAACTAGCTATGGAAGAGGGTTGCATATTGAATGCTTCAGCGAATAATCAGACATCAAAACATTTAGTCAAAGGCTCTAGATTGTAAAATCAGTCGATTCTTCGCTTCCATGCTCAAAGAAATAGTCAAAGATCTTCTTCTTGTACCAAGCGAAATCAGCGCTTCCTCGGTCACGCACTTCCGGCAGCTCGATATTTACAATAGCCCGCACTCTTCCGGGCCTGCTGGACATGACGACGATGCGATCAGCCAGAAATACCGCCTCGTCGACATCATGCGTCACCATAAGCATCATGCTTTTCTGGTTGGCTCGTATGCGCAGAAGCTCATCTTGCATTTCTATCTTCGTTAGAGCGTCGAGCGCTCCGAACGGTTCGTCCAAGAGAAGCGTGTCAGGTTCGGTGGCAAGCGCCCGGGCGATTGCCGCGCGCTGCGACATGCCTCCTGAGAGTTGCGAAGGATAAGCATTCTCAAACCCTTCGAGCTGTACCATCGATAGATATTTGCGAGCGATCCGTGCGCGATCCTTCTTTTTGACCCTGCCTAATCCAAGGGCTACATTTCTTTCTATAGTGAGCCACGGCATCAGCCTGTGCTCCTGAAAAATCATGCCCCTGTCGAAGCCGGGGCCCGAGATGGGCTTGCCCGCCAGGCGCAGGGTTCCGCTCTCAGGCATCTCAAGTCCAGCGATTATCTTAAGCAAAGTGCTCTTGCCGCAGCCTGAGCGTCCAACGATGACTACAAACTCTCCGTCTCCTACTGTCAGATCTATCCCCTCAAGGACGCTGAGCTTCTGAGAATTCACCATGAATGATTTATAAAGGCCTTTGATTTCGAGTTCGCCGCCCATTGTCAACGCACCCTCTCCCAAGGCGTCGCAAGCTTTGAAGCTGCTGTAATAATCGCATCCATCAGCACCCCGACAACAGCGATTGCAAGCATGCCGCAAAATACAACAGGAAACTGCATCAGCGCTCGCGCATCATTTATGCGAAATCCTATCCCGCTTGAAGCGGCTATCATCTCAGCTCCGACAACGGCCATCCACGATATTCCCAGCGCCAGTTTCAACCCGACGAATACGCTTGGCAGTGCGCTTGGAAGATAGATGGTTCGAAACATCTCCCACCTCGAGAGCTGGTACATCCGGCCGACTTCCAATAGTCCATTGTCAGTGCGCCTGATTCCGCTTATGGTGTTCATAAGTATCGGAAAATAAGAAGCAAGGAAGATAACGGCGACTTTGCTTTTCTCTCCAATGCCGAACCAAATCACTAGAAGCGGCACCCAAGCCATCATCGGTATCTGCCTTATCGATGTGAAAGTCAGAGAAAAGAATTTCTCCGCAATCCGGCTCATGCCCATTACCGCCCCAAGGCTGACTCCTATTGCGACTGCCAGAGCGTAGCCTTTTATAATTCTCGAGAGTGAAATTGAAACGTCTTTTATAATAGATCCCTTAGATACCTGCTCGAACAATGTCCGTCCGACAGCGTCAAGACGAGGCAGCAAAAGTGTCGGGACCAACTCCGCCACAGTGGCAAAGTGCCACGCGCTGAAAATCAGCGCGGGCAATATCAGTGAGAAGAGAATGGACAAAGGCTTATTTTTCACCTGAATACTCCTCCAAAGCTTTGGTGGAGGCATACTTCCCATCAATCCAAGCGTCAAAGTCTATTTCGCCTTGCGTCAGTTCGTTGGCATGCAGAAAATCCAAAATTTCCTTCAGGCTGTCCATATATATATCGTCGAGATTAAGAGGTACCGATACATCAAAGTCGCGCTCCGCAGTGGCAAGCACGACATCAAGAGGCAGGCCTGATTTTTCCGAGGTTACTTTGAAATACTCGTCAGGATCTGCTTTGGCAACGTCCTTTGCTTTAAGGAAAGCCTTTTGAATGGCGACCGCAACTTCTTTGTTTTCGTTGTAAACGTCAGTGCGCGCTATGAAGACGCTTGGTTCGTAATACGTTCTTTTATCCGCTTCAAAGCCTTTATGAATGACATTTACAGTTCCGGAAGCTACAAGATCGACTTCCTGACCGATAACAAAAATCGTTGCGTCGATGCTTCCGGAAACTACCCCTGCAAGCCCTTCTGGAATCGTTGTGTTGATAGGTTCGATATCATCAAAGGTCAGTCCGGCTTCCGCAAGAACCTTTATCAGGTACATCTGCGGAGATGCTCCGCGCGTATAGGCGATTTTCTTGCCCTTGAGATCGGCTATGCTTTCAATGCCGGCATTTGTCCTGGCGACGAGCTCCCAATTAGTGCCCCATCCGGGAATGCTGATTAGCGTAACATCAATGCCATTGGCTTTCGCCAGATCTGAAGCGAAGCCTGCGTATACGACATAATCCAACTCTTTTGCGACAAGAGCTTCGTGTATGGCGGGGGCGGCTCCTACAAAGCCGTCAAGTTGCGCCGTATAGCCAAGCGGATTCAAGTATTCTTCAAGATATCCGAGTTCGCTTGCGTATCCGAAGATGCCGCTTGGGTAGTTGTTGCCTGAAGACGGAAAGCCTATGTGAATCGTTTCAAGAGTTGCGGGAGCTTGGGAAGAGAGGGAGGCGGCTTCAACAGATGCATCTGGAGCAGCACCTGAAGCGGGCGAGCCTGTTTGCCCGCATGCAGAGGTGAAGAGCAGAATTGCCGCAATAATAACTGTTGATATGCTTGTTAGCTTCTTCATGGCATGTCCTTCTTTCTATTTTTTGGGGAGACTGGGAGCTTATCCTGAAATAAACGAAATGCGGTAAATCTAGGGGTTTCTAAAACAACAAATGAATCTTGCAGTCTTTCCCGCTAATTGCGGGCGAACTCTCAGTCAGCGCCTGCCTTAAATCCTTATAGCGGTTGAAGGCAGGCCGCAACTGCAGGTTGCTATCCCTTGGCTTTGGGTTCGAATTTCACCACGCAAAAATCAATGTTGCCGGAATCCTCGCTTTCCGCATCAGCCATGCCGACTGCGGCGCGACGATTTGGATTGACTCCGGAGACTGATGTCACCTTGCCAGTGCCTGCGCCGTTAGAAGCTCCTGGCACTCTAAGCGTTGGCGGATCAATCGGGAGGATTTCAATCTCATCGGGCTTCGCTGCCTGGGGAACCCATTCATATGGGACGCGGTAAGCCCTGTAGACCATGTTTATCTTGAACTTGCCCGCTATGGCGTTGAAGTGGGGATTTATGTACTCCCAGACAATTTCATGCTCCGGAGTTACTTCTATAAGCCGGCCGTCCGAACCTTCGGTTATCAAAGTATTTCCATTGGGAAGCCGCTGGGCTGAAGATATGTATGATGAGTAGAATTTTGAAGCGTCGGTGAAAAGAATATGCCCTGCCTCTGTGGGGGTGTACTCCCAGTTGATTTTAAGCGTAACAGGATCAAACTGCAGCACGCGAGAGTAGTCGCGGCGAACATTGTTTGTTCCGTCGGCAGAGGTAGCGTTAGGCTCTCCATATCCCCCATAGCCGCCATTGTCGAATACGAGCAGATCGCCCTCTCCGGGGAGGCCTTTAGGAATCATATGCAGGTGATGCTGGCCGATTATCCAGCCGATGCCGCCTGCCTCCTCGCCGGAAAAATCCGGCCCCAGGCGCCAAACGATTTTGCCTGTCTCATGGCTGATGATATTTAATGTGTTGGTGTTTCGCCCGTCTATAATTATATTTTCCGGATGGAACCGCTCGTCTCCGCCGTCATGCCACTTGTTTGGCCCGAGTTTTGAAGCGGAGTTTATATGCATCCAATCGCCGCCGGCTTCGCCTCTGAGGCCGGGATTAGAGTAAATAGCCTTCTTTGCGGCTTCGTCGAAGCCGAACTCATCGAAATGATCGCTGGCGCGCCATGCCCAAAGGATATTCCCGTCCCAATCGACTTCAATTAATTTGTCGTCAATCAGCTCATGATTGGAGATGCTGGGATTAAGTACATTTTCATGTATCAAAATGAGCGTCTTGCCAGAGTCGGCCAACGGCTCCAAGCCGGGAGCGTAATAGCCTGTAGGCGACCCTTCGCGCTGATAGTCATGGTGTTGGCGGGCTTGCCAAGAAGGCGCCTTGCCTTCATCAGAAATCAGTTCCGCCCGTTCGAATTTCCAAGCGATATTTCCGTCCCAGTCAACCTGAACCAGATCAAGCTGATCCTGAAACGACTTGGGGCTTTGCCTTGCGCCTGTAGTTCCAAGTACATAGCCTCCAGGCAGAATCTTGTTGGGAAAGCCCCCAAGGCCCGCCCAAAGATTGACTTCATTGCCGTTCATGTCAATTAGGAGCGCGCCTTTAGCGCTTGGAAATATTGTATATCCGCTGTAAGCCTTATCCTTTTTGTAAATGGTCGTTCCTGTGGGGAAAATGCTTGGGTGCCCCATATGTCCAACTCCTTAGCTTAATCATATATGTATTATATACTTTTCGATTGTAAGTATAACAGATTGCTTATTTTTTCGCAAACGTTTTCTACGCAAACGTTGCACATAGCTAAATGAGCGGCTAAAGCGCAGCTTGTGACAAATTCCATTGATTTTTTTCCGCTGCTTGTGTATTGTATATTTGAGGGTGTAAAAAGCCGGCCGCCTAAATATTGAAGAGTTGCAGAGGCTGCCTGTTTTGAGATTGATCGTGCATGCGTACAGTAAAGCTCGAATATAGGTGCAAATCGATAGAGCATAGGTAAAAATCTTCTTAGCATACTTATTTGCGCATGAAGCCGCCTATTTTTAAGCTTGATTATACTGAGCCTCAATAAGTAGTGAAGTTCCAAAATAAGGCGCATTAGACTGCAAATCGGTACTATTACTCCTAATGTGCATTTTGAAAAATCACAAAATATCTAACAATATAAACGTAACTTTTGAAATCAGACTTAAAATTAATTGTGAAATGTGTATATCAATCCAAGTAGTAAAGTCTGCATTATAGTTGCAATTCAGTTCATTATACTTAAAAAGCATAGAACATTGAAAATA